>JAUWDL010000285.1 GCA_030608825.1 Gemmatimonadales bacterium | reverse complement strand
GAGCGGCGATCAGATCGGCGCCTGGTCCTACGCCCTGATGGGCTGGTTAGGTCTGACGATGGTCGGCATCGCCTTCGCGACCGTGCCACTCGCCGGCGTGTGGCTGCTCGTGGCGTTCTGGCTCGGGCGCCGTCAGACGGAACTGGCCTCCGAAGCCTCGTCGGCCGAAGAGCTTCCCGCGGCATCGGCCCCAGCGTAGGCGGGCGCGTCCGTCAGGCCGCAGAAGGCAACATGAAGGAGCGGATCAGATGACGCTGTCGCGAAGAGAGATGCTCAAGGCCACCGCGGGCATCGGCGCCCTGGCGGCTCTCGGCTTGCCATCGAGCCGCGGGCTGGGCCTGGCGCTGCCCCGTACCTCGGAGCTCCTCATGCGTCCGATCCCATCATCCGGCGAGAAGATCCCGGCGATCGGAATCGGAACGGCGCGACGATACGACGTCGAGGGGTCGCCCGAGGAGATGGCCGTGCTCAAGGAGGTGCTGGCGGCCTTCGCGGTGATGGGCGGTCAAGTGGTGGACACGGCCCCCTCTTACGGGCGGGCCGAGATCGTGGTCGGCGAGCTCGTGAACGCGATCGGCAACCGCGATAACCTCTTCCTGGCGACCAAGGTGCGTGCCGAGGGGCGGGAGGCCGGCATCGAGCAGATGGAGGAGTCCTTCCGCCGGCTGCACACCGACCAGATCGATCTGATGCAGGTCCACAATCTCGTGGATGTCGAAACTCAGCTTGCGACGCTCCGGGAGTGGAAGGCGGCCGGGCGCATCCGATACCTCGGGATCACGACCTCCTTCGACCGGCAGTACGAGGACTTCGAGCGGGTCATGCGCGAGCAGGAGATGGACTTCATACAGGTCAACTACTCCCTGGGCGATCGCGGAGCCGGGGAGCGCATCCTGCCGCTGGCGGCGGACCGGGGCATGGCCGTTCTCATCAACCTTCCCTACGGGCGCGGCCGCCTCTTCCGGACGGTGGGCGACCGCCCGCTGCCGGAGTGGGCCGCCGAGTTCGATTGCGAGAGCTGGGGGCAGTTCTTCCTCAGGTTCGTCCTCTCGGAGCCGGCCGTGACCTGCGCGATACCGGGAACGGCGAAGATGGCGTATCTGGAGGACAACCTCGGCGCGGCTCGAGGGCGGCTGCCCGACCCGGAGCTTCGGGGGCGAATGATCGCCTTCTACGACAGCCTGTAAGGGGCTCCGGCTGTTCGTGTAGGCGGCGGACGCGGCTTCCCGGTTGATCGTGTAGGCCAAACCCCTACAGGTCGCCCCCCACCTGCCCTACGCGGCTGTCCACCGGTTCCCGACACCGCTAAGCGCCTGACGCTCGTAGCTTGGGTCAGACCCGTTGTCATGGCGACTGACGGCCCCGGTTCCCTGGATGGAGGCCGGCGCCCGCCTCACGCCCGACTGGAGGACACGGCGGTGACCGGAAATCACGGCGCCCACCACGCCCACGCACGACGCGGCCATCTGCGTCACGACTTCTCGAAGGCTCCATTTCTCGTCATCTGGGAGACGACGCGCGCCTGCGATCTTGCCTGCAAGCACTGCCGCGCCGAAGCGATACTCGACCGCAACCCGCTCGAGCTCACGACGGCCGAGGCCAAGCACCTCATGGATGAGGTGCGACGATTCGGCCGGATCGTCTTCGTCCTCAGCGGGGGCGACCCGGTTCGACGGCCGGACCTCGTGGAATTGGTCGAGCACGGCGCCGGCCTCGGCCTCCGCATGGGCCTGACCCCGGCCACGACCCCGCGGATGACGCCGGAGCTGCTGGCCGAGCTCAAGCGAGCCGGACTCGCCCGGGTCGCCGTGAGCCTGGACGGCTCGAACGCCGAGATTCACGACGCATTTCGGCAGGTCGAGGGGTCCTTTGAGGAAGGGCTGAGGATCCTGCGGCAGGCCGGGGAGGTGGGACTCAGCACGCAGGTGAACACGACGGTCAGCCGGTTCAACGTCGACGATTTCCCGCAGCTCTGCGAGCTCATGGACGGGCTCGGCATCGTCTTCTGGGAGGTCTTCTTCCTCGTGCCCGTGGGCCGGGCCCGTACCGAGGACGTCGCCAGCGCCGAGGAGTTCGAGGAGGTCTTCAACAAGATCTACGACCTTTCCAAGACCGCGCCCTTCGATATCAAGGCGACCGCCGCGCCGCACTACGCCCGCCTGGTCCTGCAGCGCCAGGTCGCCGAGCGCCGGGCGGGGGAGCGCGAGGAGGCGCCCGATCCGCTGACGGCGGGTCTCTTCTACTCGCTTCAGGACGGCATCGGCAGAGCGCGCGGCGTGATCGAAGGCGACGGCTACGCCTTCGTGGATCACGTCGGAGAGGTCTATCCCTCGGGCTTCCTCCCGGTCTCGGCGGGCAACGTGCGCGAGAGCGGGCTGGTCGAGCTCTACCGCGACACCCCCCTGTTCCGCCAGCTCAGGGACCGCGAGCTGCTGAAAGGGAAGTGCGGGGCGTGCGAGTACCGGACCGTGTGCGGCGGCAGCCGCGCCCGCGCCTACGCGCTGACCGGCGACTATCTGGAGTCGGATCCGTACTGCATCTATGTGCCGGCCGGCTACGAGGAGCCTGCCGTGGCCGGAGTCGGCTAGCCGGACCTGGACCGACCGGCGCTTGGGCCGCTAGCCGATTCGAATGCGGCCCGTGATCTCGCGTGGCGAGATGCGGATGACTTTGGCTGCCGCCATCGCGGCCACGTCCTTCGGCCTGATCTTCCCCACGCGGCCCACCTGACCTCGGAGCGCCCGGATCGCGGTCACGTGCCCCTGGAAGCCGTGCACGAGCTCGGCATCGCCGAGCACGACCACCGAGTACCAGGGCTCGCCCAGCCCCTCGGCCTCCACGACCGTGAGGCATACCGCCGGGTTCGCCTTGAGGTTGGTGATCTTGCGGCCGCTCCGGCTGGCGACGTAGAAGTTCTCCCCATCCCAGCCGTAGATGACGGGGACCGAGTAGGGTCCTGTCTCCTCGACGGTCGCCAGGCTCCCCCACCAGCTTCGGGTCAGAAGGTCCTCGACCTCCTTGTCCGTCATCTCCCGGGAGATGCCGAAGCGACTGGTGAACTTCTTGGTTGCCTCTTCTCGTTCGCCCATGCCGCGCTCTCAGCCGCCCCGGGCCAGGCGAACGGCCGCCAGGACGACCACGAGCCCCGCGATGGCGTTCAGCCGAGCGAGCCAAGCCGCCGTTCGCCGCGCGCGCAGGCCTTCTT
>JAUWDL010000153.1 GCA_030608825.1 Gemmatimonadales bacterium | reverse complement strand
ATTCGAGACACCGTGCGCCGCGCCCTCAAGCCGGAGATGTTCGAGGAGCAGTACGCCGACGTCTACGCCGGCGATGAGAACTGGCGGGCCCTTCCCGTGCCGCAGGGAGACCGGTTTGCCTGGGACGACCTTTCGACGTACGTCCGTCAGCCGCCCTTCTTCGTGGGCATGCAGCTTGACCCTCAGGAGCCGGGCGACATCTCTGGAGCGCGGGTGCTCGCCCTGCTGGGCGACTCAGTGACGACGGATCACATCTCGCCGGCCGGATCGATCGCCGAGGACTCCCCAGCCGGCCGTTACCTGATCGGGCATGGGGTCGGGCCGGCGGAGTTCAACTCCTACGGCTCCCGCCGCGGGAACCATGAAGTGATGATGCGCGGCACGTTCGCCAACATCCGCCTGCGCAACCTCCTCGTGCCGGGCGTCGAGGGCGGCTACACGGTGCACCTACCGGACGGCGAGCAGGCGTCGATCTATGACGCGGCGATGCGTTACGGGGAGGATGGCGTCCCGCTCGTCGTGCTCGCAGGAAAGGAGTACGGCACCGGATCCTCGCGGGACTGGGCCGCGAAGGGCCCCAGTCTGCTGGGCGTCCGAGCGGTGATCGCCGAGGGCTACGAGCGCATCCACCGCTCCAACCTCATCGGCATGGGCGTCCTGCCCCTTCAGTTCCTTCCGGACGAGGGCGCCGAGGCACTGGGCCTGGACGGCACGGAGCTCTTCGACGTCGAGGGCATCTCTGCCGGCCTTGAGCCCGGAGGGCAGCTCCGCGTCACGGCCCGCTCCTCCGACGGAAGAGACGTTCCGTTCGAGGTCACGGTGCGGCTCGACACCGCCATGGAGGTGGAATACTACCGGAACGGGGGCATCCTTCAGACGGTCCTGCGCCAGATGCTCGACTGACGGCGCGCGTGACAGACAGCCCTCGTGAGCCCGCGCCGTGAGCCCCTACACGGTCCTCTGGTTCGCGCTTCTGACCGCGCTGGCCACGGGTCTCGGAGCGGTTCCGTTTCTCTTCTTCCGGCAGATGTCCCGCAAGTGGCTGGGGCTGGCCAACGCGATCGCGGCCGGGCTGATGTTGGCCGCCAGCGCCGGCCTCATCTACGAGGCGTTCGACCACGCCATCGGGCGCACGCTGATCGGCGTCATGCTCGGTCTCGCGTTCATCGCCTTGAGCCAGCGGGCGATCGAGGCGCGACCCGGCTTCGTGATGGGCAACCTCAAGGGAGCCGACGCTCGGAAGGCGCTGCTCGTCGTGTCGATCATGACGCTCCACTCCTTCACCGAGGGGGTCGGCGTCGGCGTCGCCTTCGGCGGCGGTCAATCGCTCGGGATCTTCATCACCACGGCGATCGCCGTTCACAACATCCCGGAAGGGCTGGCGATCAGCCTCGTCATGGTGCCGAGAGGAGCGCCGGTCTGGAAGGCCGCGGCCTGGAGCATCTTCTCGAGCCTCCCTCAGCCGATCCTCGCCGTGCCCGCCTTCATGTTCGTGCATGCGTTCGAGCCGTTCCTTCCGGCAGGCCTCGGATTCGCGGCCGGAGCGATGATCTGGATGGTCTTCGCCGAGCTCGTGCCCGAAGCGCTCGAGGACGCCTCGCGGCATGCCGTGGCCTTCACGATCACCGTCTCCCTCGTGGCGATGCTTGCGTTTCAGATGTTCCTCAGGGTCTAGTTGAATCTCAGAGTCTGGTTGATCCTCGGTGCTTGGGTGATCCTCGGTGCTTGGTTGATCCTCAGTGGCTGACAACGATGAAAGGACGTGCTGATGAACCCCGTTCAGGCTCACTTGGCGCTGAACCACCTGCCGGTACTCGGAGCCCTCTTCGGACTGGGACTGCTGGCCTTCGCGCTTGCGGCCAAGCGGGATGAGACTCTCCGGGTCGGTCTGTTCTTTCTCGTGCTCACCGCGGTCGCGGCATGGCCGGTGTCCCTGGCCGGCGAGAAGGCAGAAGAGATCGTCGAAGAGAGTGCCGACGTCTCCCACGAGGTGATCCACGAACACGAGGAGGCCGCGGAGCCGGCGGCCTGGGCCGCCTATGCTTTGGGGGTCGTAGCGCTGGTCGGCCTCGTGGCCTTCCGCACACGCCCGATGCCCGGCTGGTTCAAGGGGCTCTCGCTGCTCGGTGCGGTGGCCGTATCGGGGCTGATGCTGCAGGCCGCCAACCTTGGCGGGAAGATCGCGCACGAGGAGCTCCGCGGCTCCGTGCCGGCGGCCGAAGAAGGGGCAGGAGGCCATGAGGAAGGGGAGGAATCCAAGGAAGCCGGCGAAGGGGCAGAGGGAGGCTAGTCGGCGGTCTCCTAACCGGAATCGGACTCGGGCGCGTCGCGCAGACTCGCCTGGGAGAGCTCGGCGGCGCTCCGGTCCAGCAGGAAGTCGAGCGCGATTCGGCTGAGCCACTGCCCGCCGAGCATCACCCCCTCGATCCTCCTCGTGTTGGAGATCTTCTCCAGCGGGTTTGCGCTCAGGAGGACGAGATCGGCTCGCTTGCCGACCTCGATTGTCCCCGTCTCCTCGAGCACGCCCAGCCATTCGGCGGGGTTGCGAGTGGCGGCCTCCAGGGCGGCCTGCGGCGGGAGACCGGCCTCGACGAGGCTCTCCAGCTCCCGGTGCAGCGTGAACCCGTACAGGAGCAGCCACTCGGGCGCGTCCGATCCGGCCATCAGCCTCGCGCCGGCGTCGTAGAGCGCCTTGGTGAGCCGATTGCGCAGGTCCACGTAACGAAGCCGCCGCTCTTCCGGAGGTGGGTTGCTCCAGTAGACGTCCCGGCCACGAAGCAGCTCCTCTCGCACCTCGGCCGACACGAAGGCGTAGTCCGGACTGTCGGCGATCTGACGGTCGCTTCGTCCGGTCCCGAAGGAGCTGTTCAGAAACGCGAGGGTCGGTGTGTTCCAAACGCCCGCTTCCACGGTGGCCCGCGCCAGGTCGGCGATCTTCGCCTCGTCGATGTAGTCCAGGCTCTCCCAGTTCGGCCGCTGCCAGATTCCGATCCCGGAAAGGCTGTTCCGCGTCGGCGCGTCCTCCGGCAACAACGCCTCGAGGTACTGGTCCAGGTGCTCGATCTGTTGGCCGGCCAGGAGAGCTCGTGCCAGCCGCACCTGCGGTCCCACGTGCCCGACCACGCGAATCCCGAGCGCCGCCGCGGTCTCTACCGTTGCGGCGTACACTTCTTCCGAGACGAAGAAGGTCAGCTTGATAAAATCGTAGCCCTCGGCGTGGAAGTCCCTGACCGCCTGCCGGGCCTGCTCCGCCGTCCTTACCTCGCGACCGTTGAACACGCTCCCGAATGCCTGTCCCGCGATCTGCGGGCTTCCCACATGGAGGGTGGGGCCGATCATCTCGCCGGCCGCGATCCGCCTTCGGTACTCCAGGTGCTCGGGCTTGCCGATCGGAATCCGGATGCTCGTGACGCCGTTGGCGAGGATCACCGCGAGCTCGGCCCCCGCGTGGTCGTCCGCGATCCGGTCATCCGAGAGCAGGTGGGAATGCATGTCGAACAGCCCGGGGATCAGATAGCGGCCCTCTCCGTCGATGCGGGTGACACGCTCGGAGATCGGGGTGTCGGCGGCCGGGCCCATGCCGACGATCCGGCCATCGTGAACGAGCACGCTCTGGTCTGCCAGCACGCCCTCACGGTCCAGCGGCACGACGTTGACGTTCATGAAGGCGATCGTGTCGACCGCGGTTCGGCTGGTGCTGCGCGGGATCGCCGGCCGATCGGAGGAAAGCGCACTTCGCGCAGCCAGCTGAGACGGAACGAGGTTCATGCCCGCTCCCAACACAGCGACCGCAATTAGCTGTAATCGTGTCACTTATCACCCTTCTCCAATCTTGTTTGGAGGCAGAGCTCTGCGGGCTCCCGGCCCCCCTGATGCAATCCGATCTTACCGTTCGGCGGACGAAAGGTCATGCCCGCGAGGCGGAATCGGGGCTAGGTTCACCGCCTTCCAGACGAAACGGGGAAAGCAGGTGAGATGTTTCTTCGCGTGAGCCGATCCACGGCAGCGCTGGCCCTGGCGGTGCTCGTAGCATGTGCGCGGCCCGATGGGGATCCGGCTGGTGCCGCGCCCGATGCCACGGCCGACGTTCTGAGCTTGCCGGCGGCCTCGGGCGAGGGATCGTCCAGCATCGGGTCCGGAGTTTGGACGCCGGTAGCTCCGCTCCCGGTGCCCGTCGCCAACAACGCGGTGGCGAGCCTGCCGCGCCCGGGCGGCACGCGCCTCTTCTCCTTCCTCGGTCTCGACAGCACGAAGACCCGTGCCGGCATCACTCGCCGGGCCTTCAGCTACCACGCCGGGTCGAACGAGTGGAGGGAGATACGCGCGGCGCCCGGCCCGACCGGTCGCTTGGCAGCGGCCGCCGCCGGTCTCAAGGGCCGGGTCTATCTCTTCGGCGGGTACACGGTGGACGCCGATGGCGGCGAGGTCTCGGTTCCCGATCTGGATATCTACGATCCGTCCTCCGACACCTACTCCAAGGGGCGGCCGTTCCCGCTTCCGGTGGACGATGCCGTGCTCGGCGTCTGGCGGGACAGCCTGATATTCATCGTGAGCGGCTGGTCGCAGCGCGACAACGTGGCGGATGTCCAGATCTACGATCCGGCCGCGGACGCGTGGCAGGCGGCCAGACCGATCCCGGGGCCGCCCGTCTTCGGGCATGCGGGAGCGATCGTGGGCGATGCGATCGTCTACTGCGAC
>JAUWDL010000389.1 GCA_030608825.1 Gemmatimonadales bacterium | reverse complement strand
GGTTTGTGACGTCGCGCGCACGACAACCACCTTCCCCGCCACGTCGTCCGTGGCAGCAGCCAGCGGACCCGATGTGCGAGCCGCCGTCCCGACCGGCAGAGAGATGAAGTCGCTCGACGGGTCGAGCGCGTATTCGCCGCTGCTGTGACGAAGGGTCAGGGACTGGCCTGCGCGGGAACCCGGCCGCACTTCCGTCAGCGGGTACCACTGGAAGAAGTCCGTCCCGATCGCCGGCAGGAGGCCGAACGAATCGAATTCGCGCGCGATGTAGCTCGCCGTCTTGGTAAGCCCGGGGCTGGGTGTGTCTCGACCCGCCATCGAATCATGAGCCATGATGCCGACGCGACGCGCGATGTCGGTCGCCGTGATCGTCGCTGCTCGCCCGGTGTCGCGCCAGCCGACCTCGGGAGGCGCCTGCGCCGCCAGGCCGGCGGCGAAGCCGGGGACGAGCGCGAGAAGGGTGGTGACCGCGAGAGTCCGCATCGTTGTCGGCATCGGTTTCCTCATGGCAGTTCCGAACGGGCCTCGCGGCCCGCCATTGGCTTTGGTACGCACGGCGCTGCTTACCCGACAGGTAGGGTCGTGTGCCGGCGGGCTCGCACCCCGTCGCGGCAGCGGTGTACGGCCTGCCGACCAACGGCCGCCACGAGCCGGAGGTGCCTATCGAAGGGAGGAACTCGGGACGAGATGACGGCGAGGCAGGAAGAGCACATGGGAGGGCGCGGCGAGACCGGGAAGCCTGATCGGCCGGAGCGGATCGATCTCCTGCACCCGAGGCTCCTGAGCGAGATCGGCAACCTGGAGCTGATCGCGCGACAGGTACTTCAGGGCTTCCTGATCGGCCTCCATGGATCCTCGCGGCGAGGCCGCTCGGCGTCATTCGCCGAGAACCGGCTCTACAATCCCGGCGATGATCTCCGCTTCGTGGACTGGAAGGTGTTCGGGCGCTCCGACCGCCTTTATGTAAAGCAGTTCGAGGAAGAGAGGAATCTGCGAGCCTATCTCGTGTTGGATGCCAGCGAATCGATGGAGTGGCGATCGGACGTGGACGGCCTGCCGACGAAGCTGGACTACGCGATCATGCTCACCGCTTGTCTGGGCCTGCTGCTGCTTCGCCAATCGGACGCCGCGGGACTGGTCACGTTCGATGACCGCGTGCGAGAACACGTGGCGCCCAAGGCGCTGCACTCCCAGGGAGCTCGCATGCTCCGAACGCTGGAGTCGGTGAGTGGCTCGGGCGGACCGGACGCCGGCGGCGCGCTGCGGGACATTCCGGCACGACTCCGCCGGCGCGGCCTCGTCGTGTTGATCTCGGATCTTCTGGTCGACCGGGATGCGACGCTCAAGGCGCTGCGCCTGCTCCGACACCGGGGTCACGAGGTGCGCGTCTGCCATGTGATGGATCCCGGCGAGCGAGAGCTCCCGGCGGCTGGAGAGGCCGTCTACTTCGATCCGGAATCCGGCGAGGAGCTCCGTGCCAACTCGGGTGCGCTCCGCCGGGTGTACCATCGGGCCGTGGAGGCAGCGCTCGCCGAATGGCGTCTCGAGCTGGCGAGGATGGGAGCCGACTACTACCTGACGCCCACCGACAGGCCGATCGGTCTCGTCCTCCGCGAGTTCCTCGACCGGCGCCCGAGACGGCCGTGAGCTTTCTCTTCCCCGCTGCCCTGGCACTGGCCGCCGCCGTGGCGATCCCGCTCCTCCTGCATCTGCGACGGACGCCCACGGAGCGCCGCATCGCGTTTCCGGCCGTGCGCTATCTCCGCCAGGCGGAGCGCTCCCGGTCGCGTGCGCTGCGACTGCGTGACCTCTTGCTGATGGCGCTGCGAACGGGCGCGATCGCCCTCGTCGCCCTCGCTGCCGCCGGCCCTCTCGTGGGCAGAGGGGGAGCCGGCGAGCACCTGCCCACCGATGTCGCGATCGTCCTGGACAACTCGGCCAGCACGGGACGCATCCTCGACGATCGAATCGGTTTCGAGCTGCTTCGCGAGATGGCTCTCGCGTCGATCGCGCTCGCGGGAACGGCCGATCGTTTCTGGATCTATCCGACGGTCGGCCCGCCGCTCGCGCTGGGCGTGCCGCCCGCCGAGGCGGCAGCCGGCCTACGTCGCGCCGGTCCGACCGACGGCTTCGGGGACGTATCGCTCGTCCTGGAGCGGGCCCTCAGAAGCCTGCCCGAGGGCGATCGGGAACGGGAAGCGCATCTGCTCAGCGATCTCCAGGCGACCGGGTTGGCCGGCTTGGCGTCGACCCTCGACGCCTCGGCCCGGGGCGAGCGGCTGCCTCTCCTCGTTCCGATCCTCTCCAACCTGCCCGACCGGAACGCGGCCGTAACGGCCGCCAAGTCGTCGGAAGGGAGCAGCGTGCCCGCGGGCGTGCCGGTCTTCATCGAGATCGAAGCAGCCCGATGGGACCCCATGCAAGGGGACAGCGCTCGCTTTCGCATCGACCTTGACGGCACGACGGTGGACGCCGTTACCGGGCTCTGGGGTGAGAGCGCGACGGTGAGTCTTCCGCCGCTGGACGCGGGAGACCACTACGTCCGAATCGAGCTCGATCCCTCCGGCCTGAGAGCGGACGACTCGAGACATCTC
>JAUWDL010000302.1 GCA_030608825.1 Gemmatimonadales bacterium | reverse complement strand
CCAGAGCGCCGGCCGGAAACTGGGTGCTCATCTGATCCTGGGCGATGCTCTCCACGAAGGTGTTGCGCAGGAGCTCGGGGACGAGCGGCGTCGCGTTCTTGTAGACGGAGCGGAAGGCGTAGGGCTTTCCGTCCGCCCCCGCGAACCAAAGAGATTTGGTCTGAAGCCCCCCGCCGGCGCTCAAGGGCGTGAGCCCCCCGGCGTAGACCGAGAGATCCAGGACCGGGACTCGAATCGACGAGGTCCACGCGTCCCGGTAGTGGGCGCCCCACAGGAAGCGGTGGAAGCCGCCGGCCGCATAGTCCGGACCGGGAACGACGGAAACCGTGTCGGACGCAGCGGGAATCACGCTCTGGGCGTCCGCCCGAGGGGCCGCCAGGAGAGATAGAGAAGCTCCGAGGGCGAAGATCGATCCGAGTCTCATGTCGCTGTACCGATCCCATCCGCAGTCAGGCCGACGCTAGCCGGCTTCGACAAAGTAGCGGCAGCGGGCCGTCGGGCGAACGCCTTCCTGTGGGGGAATGCCCGACAACCGGTCGCAGACTCCTCCCGATAGGCCCGCATTCGGTATCCCCCTAGCCTGTTAAGGAGTCTTAGAGGTGGATCGGATCCATCTCCGAACGCACTCTCAGGCAGGGACGAAATCGACGTGAAGAGGCGAGAGGCTTTCGATGTCTGCGTGATCGGCACGGGAGCCGGTGGCGGCGTCATGGTTCGGGAGCTGACCGCCGCCGGCTTTCGGGTCGTAGCGCTCCAGCGGGGACCCTACCTGCGCCAAAAGGATTTCGTCAGCGATGACGAGCTCGGCACCGTCCGGCTCTTCTCGCCCGATCAGATCGAGACCTGGCGGCCGACCGCGAACAGCCGGACGGAGACCGGACGCTTCAACTACGTCGCCCATTGCGTGGGCGGGACGATGACCATCTGGGCCGGCTGGAACTGGAGGCTCCGGCCCGACGAGTTCAAGGTGCTGTCGACCGAGGGCCCGGTGCCGGGAGCCAGCCTCGCCGATTGGCCCTTGGACTACGACGAGATGGAGCCGTTCTACGAGCGCGCCGAGTGGGATTTCGGCGTCTCCGGCGATGCGGCGGCCAACCGTTTCGGCCCGCCACGGAAGCGCGGCTTCCCCAATCCGCCGGTCCCCGAGCGGACGGCGGCCCGGCGGTTCGCCCGCGGCACGGAGCGTCTGGGCTACCACCCGTTTCCCACCCCGATGGCGATCAACACGCAGCCCTACGGCGAGAGAGCAGGCTGCCTTTACGGCGGCGCCTGCTCCGGCTTCGGCTGCCCGATGGGCGCCAGGGCCACGACCCTCTCCGTGGCGCTTCCGAAGGCCGAAGGGACCGGCCTGCTGGACCTGCGGCCGAACTCGCTGGCGTTCGAGATCACCCTCGGAAAGCACGGGTACGCGCGCAGCGTCCGATATCTGGACCAGGAGAACCGGCGTGAGCGAGAGGTGTTCGCGCGCCACATCGTCGTCGCCGGAAACGCCATCGGCACGCCCCACCTGCTTCAGATGTCCATGTCCGGCGCCTTTCCGGACGGCCTCGGGAACTCGAGCGGCCTGGTGGGCCGGAACCTCATGTTCCACATGGTCGTCCAGGCCTCCTTCGTGATCGACGAGCCCGCCCACGGCTTCACGGGGCTCGAAACCCACATGGCGATCGACGATCTCCACCCGAGCGACCCCGGGCGGGGCTTCATCCGCGGCGGCGTCGTCATCGAGGCGAACTTCCCGCAGAAGCAGCCCCTCGGCTACGCGCTGATCAGCCACACGGGCTACCGGAACGGCGCTCCGGTCTGGGGAAGCGACTTCAAGGACTATCTGCGGAAGTTTCCCCGGGTCGCTGGAGCGGCAGCGCTTCTCGAGGACCTGCCGATGGAGGAGAACCGTATCGACATGAACCCCTACGTGAACGATGCGTACGGCCTTCCCGTCCCGCGCATCACACATCGCCAGCACCCGAACGATCTGGCCATGGCCGCGTGGTACGAGAAGCGGCTCCTCGAGATCGCCGACGCGGCCGGCAGCCAAGAAAGCTGGGTGCCGATCACCGTGACAGAGGACCAGCCCATGAAGGGTGGCTCGCACCTCATGGGAACGTGCCGCATGGGGAACGATCCGGAGCGTTCCGTCGTGGACCGCTGGTGCCGCAGCCACGACGTCCCGAACCTCTGGATCGTGGACGGCAGCGTCTTCCCGACGTCGGCCGGCTACAACCCCACGCTCACCATCCTCGCCAATGCATACCGGGTGGCCGACCATTTCGTGAGCGAGGCGAAGAAGGGAGCGCTGTGATGCGCCGGCTACCTATTTCGGGCGGGCTGACGAGGCCCTTCGGGCTGACGCGTCGGGAGTTCGTAGGCCGCAGCGCCGTGTGCGGGGGCAGCCTCTGGCTCCTGTGGACGCTTCCTCGGCCGCTGGCCCTCGAGGCGGCCCGCCAATCCACCGACCGCCTGGTCTTCTCTGAGAGTGAGTGGGAGCTCGTGGAGGCGATCACCGGCCGGATCATCCCCACCGATGAGGATCCCGGAGCTATCGAAGCGGGCTGCGTCAACTTCATCGACAAGGCGCTCGCCTACGAGGAGGCCGACCAACGGGATCTCTATCATGTGGCGCTCGAGGCGATCGACGACGCGGCGCAATCCCGCTTCGGAGTCCGCTTCGCGGCCCTCCGGGCGGAGCAACAGGACGAGGTGCTTGCCGCCGTCGAGTCGGGGCAGCTCCGCGATTGGCCGTCCACCCGGGCGTCCTCGCAGGAGTTCTTTCAGATGCTCTGCACCCACACGATCATCGGCTTCCTGGCGGACCCATCGTACGGGGGGAACCTGGGCTACGCGGGATGGAAGACGATCGGGTATCCCGGACCGCGGCACGAGTTCGGGGGCTACACGCCGGAGCAGATGATCGGCGAGGAAAAGATCAGGACGGTCTGGGGCAGCGAGATCGACTGACCGCGGCTGGCAGCCGGCGAGATCGAGACCGCCCCCTCCGCCTATCGTCCCTTTCTTCTTCGAACGCCTCTCGACAGCGCCGAGCGCGGCCGGTCAACCGAGCCGGCGCCGTTCTGAGCGGCGGGGCCCGGCCCCGGAGTCGGGGG
>JAUWDL010000180.1 GCA_030608825.1 Gemmatimonadales bacterium | reverse complement strand
GGAGCCGAAAGCCGAGACACGGCCGGAGCCGAATGCCGAGACACGGCCGGAGCCGAAAACCGAGACACGGCCGGAGCCGAAGCAGGCAGGCCTTTCGCGATTCCGCAGAGGAGGCCGGGGGGGACGCGGTCGGGGCCCGGGCGCTGCACCCGTGAAGGCCAAGACAGCTGACGTTGAGACCCCCGTCGCGCCGGAGGCCGAGACGGTCGAGACTCCCAGTTCGCCGCCGCCGACCGAGAGCGTCCCCGCGGCCGAGAGCTCTCCTGGCCCCGCCGCCGGCCTCTCCGTCACCGAGACCGACGCGGCCGGGGACGTCGTTGAGCACATGGTCAGGAACTACAAGGGCGTCGGCCGAAAGACGGCGGAGACCCTCGCCGCAGAGCTCGGGCCGGATGTCTTCGACGTGATCGACGCGAATCCTGATCGAATCCGCTCCATCCTGCCCGGACGCCGCGCCGACGCTGTCATCGCAGGCCGCGCGGCCGAGGGCGCGTAGGAGCGCGGCGACACCCCGAAGCCTTGCATCTACAGCGACTCGGGGCGCTCGACCCTCTCCCCGGAGGCTTCTACGCCCGCCCGGCATGCGACGTCGCGCGGGCGCTCCTCGGCCAGATACTCGTATCGGAGAGCCCCGAGGGTCGAGCGGCCGGCCGGATCGTCGAGACGGAGGCGTACACGGGACCCGAAGACCCGGCGTGCCACGCCGCGGCGCGAGTCGGCAGAACGAGGCGGAACGACCCACTCTTCGGCCCACCGGGCACCGCCTACATCCATCAGAACTACGGGGTCCACTGGTGCCTGAACGCCGTGACCGACCGGGAGGGTCACCCTGCCGCCGTGTTGATCCGTGCCCTCGAGCCCCTGGAGGGAATGGAGGTCATGCGCTCCCGCAGAGGCCGGGATGAGCTCACCAACGGACCAGCCCGGCTGACCGAGGCGCTCGGAATAGGTCCCGAGCACCAGCGCCACGTCCTCCGGGAGCCGCCGGTATGGATCGGTGCCGGCGACCCGGTGGCCGATGAGCAAGTGGTGAACACGTCGCGCATAGGCATCTCGAAGGCTGCCGACTGGGCATTGCGCTACTACGTGAAGGAGAGCGCGTGGGTCTCACGCCGCTGAGCGAGGATCTTCTGCAGCTCCACCGCGACGCCTTCGTTTTCGACGGCCACAACGACGCGGCAATCCGCCTGCTCGCCGGGGAGGACCTCTCCCGACGCTTGGAGGGCGGTCACCTGGATCTGCCGCGGATGCGCGAGGCCGGGTTCGACGGAGGGATCTTCGCCCTGTGGAGCGATCCGGAGTCGGAGCGGCCGCTCGAGGAGGCGCTGAGCGGCGCGGCGCGCTTCGGGACGTTCCTCCAGGAGACGCCCGGGATGCGCCTCGTGCTGAACGCCGGCGATCTCGCCGAGGCCGAGCGGGCCGGCGACGTGGCGGTCGTCATCGGCGTGGAGGGCGCGTACGGGGTCGAGAGCCCCGATGATGTGGATCGGCTGTACGACGTCGGCGTGCGCTGCCTCACCCTCACGTGGATGGCCCATACCTCGTGGGCCGACGCCTCGGGTCTCGTGCCGGCGCACGGAGGCCTGACCCGGGAAGGGCGCCGGATCCTCGCGCGCATCGAGAAGCTCGGGATGATCGCCGACATCAGCCACGCGGCGGACACGACCGTACGCGACGTGCTCCAGGCGGCCGAACGGCCGATCATCGCCTCTCACTCGGGCGTCCGCCGCATCGCCGACCACCACCGCAACCTGCCCGACGACCTGCTGGAGCTCCTTGCACGACGTGACGGCGTGCTCGGCGTGGTCTTCTTCAGCGGCTATCTGGACGCGGAGTTCTGGCGCGCCGCCAGCGAGGTCGGTGCCAGGCTCGAGGCGGAGGGCACGGAGACGGACTCCAATCCGCGGAGCGCGCTCGCCCGCGCCGTATCGGAGGAGGTCACGCCGGTGCCGTTCGAGCGCCTGCTCGCCCACTTCCGCCACGCGATCTCGGTCGTGAGGCCGGAGCACGTCGGACTTGGCAGCGACTTCGACGGCGTGATTGCGCTGCCGGAGGGGATCGAGGACGTGAGGGATCTGCCGAAGATCACCGCAGCGCTGGCCGCTTCCGGCTTGAGTGGAGAGGAGGTACGCGCGGTCCTGGGCGGCAGCCTCCGCGGTGCCCTCGAGAGCGTCCTCGCTTGACGGCGCTCCGTAAGCCGTTGAATCTTCGCTAGATGCCAGATTACGGCGTCCTGTCGCTACTACCGCCTCTGCTGGCGATCGCTCTCGCCGTGTACACGCGGGAGGTCTACCTCTCGCTGGCGGCCGGGATCTGGCTCGGGTGGACGATCGTCGAGAGCTGGAGCCCGCTGGCGGGTGCGGCGCGAGCGGTGAACGAGACGATCGCCGTGCTCGGAGAGCCCGGCAATGCCCGCATCCTGCTCTTCACGTTCATGGTCGGCTCGCTGATCGCGATCGTGGGTTCGAACGGCGGCGTGGACGGCTTCGTCGCGTGGGTGGAGCGCCGGCGCTGGGTGACCGACGGTCGCCGGGCGCAGCTGCTCGCCTGGCTGATCGGCATCGTGATCTTCATCGAGTCCAACATCACGATCCTCGTGACCGGCTCGGTGTGCCGGCCGCTATTCGACCGGTTCGGCGTGTCGAGAGAGAAGCTGGCCTACCTGGCCGACTCGACGTCGGCGCCGATCTGCATCCTCGTTCCGTTCAACGCGTGGGGTGGATACATCCTGGGGTTGCTCGCCGCCCTCGGAGTCGCCGCTCCGATGGGCGTGTTCGTCGCGGCGATCCCGCTCAACTTCTATGCCCTGGCCGCCGTGCTGCTCGCCGGCGCCACGGCCGCGTTCGGCCTGGATTGGGGCCCCATGCGCGCGGCGGAGGAGCGCACCCGGGGCGGAGAGCTGCACTGGGAGCACGCTAGTGCGCTTGCCGACCCGGAAGAGATCGCGCCGCCCGCCGCGCCGGGGATTCCGCGCCGGCCCGTCAATCTGATTCTGCCCGTGGCCGCGATGGTGCTCTCGATGCCGGTGGGCATGTATATCACGGGCGGCGGCACGATGTCGGAGGGCTCGGGGTCGCTGAGCGTGCTGTGGGCGGTGATCGTGGGGGTCGCGGTCGCCTCCGTCCTGACGCTGGGCCAGAGGTTGCTCCCGGTCCAGGAGCTCAGCCGCGTCAGCCTGCACGGAGCGGGCGGACTGACGGGCATGGCGCTGGTCCTTCTGCTGGCGATCGCACTAGGTGCGGTGACCGTGGGGCTGGGAACCGGGGAGTACATCGCCGGGCTGGTCGCCGGCCGGGTTCCGCTGCCCGCTCTGCTTCCCATCATCTTCCTGGCAGGAGCGGGGACCTCGTTCGCCACGGGGAGCAGTTGGGGGACCTTCGCGATCATGATTCCCGTCGCGGTGCCGCTGGCTGTGTCGCTGGGGCTGCCCGTCGCCCCCTTCGTCGCCGCCGTGCTCTCGGGGGGCATCTTCGGAGACCACTGCAGCCCGATCAGCGACACCACCGTGATCTCATCCCTGGCCGCGGCCTCGGACCACATCGAGCACGTCCGCACCCAGCTGCCGTACGCGTTGACCGCGGGCAGCATCGCCATCCTGGCTTTCGCCGCCACCGGAGGCTTCCTGGCCAGATGAGGAGCGACGTCATGGTGCTGCTCTCGGTCGTAGTCGGCCTCGGCGGAGCTCGTTCCACGGCTGCTCAGGAGGTCAGAATGTCGGACGAAGGAATCGACGACCTCGGTCGCTTCGCCGCTCTGGCGCTCGAGTGTGTCCACAAGGAGTACCCGAACAAGATCGCCCACGTCCTGCAGGGAGATGAGGACGTCGCACCACCTCGCGAGCTGACGCCCGCCTTCTTCGGCTGCTACGACTGGCACTCCTCGGTTCACGGCCACTGGTTGCTCGCTCGCCTCGCGCGAGTGAGTCCCGATGCGGAGTTCGCGCCGGCCGCACGCGCGGCCCTGGAGCGCAGCCTCTCCGCCGCCAACATCGAGAGGGAGGCCGAATACCTGGCCGGCGACGGCCGGGTCTCCTTCGAGCGCCCCTACGGGCTTGCCTGGCTCCTTCAGCTCGCCGCCGAGCTGCGGGAATGGGACGACTCTGCGGCCCGCGGGTGGAGCCGGAAGCTGGAGCCGCTGGAGGCGGCGGCGGCGGAGCGTATCAGGGACTGGCTCCCGAAACTCGCCTATCCGATCCGGGCCGGGGAGCACTCGCAGAGCGCCTTCGCCTTCGGCCTGATCCTGGATTGGGCGCGGATCGCCGGGGACGAGGAGACGAAGGCGCTTCTCTCCGAGACCGCCCTGCGCCTGTACCCACGAGACCGCGATTGCCCGCTGGCCTACGAGCCCTCCGGACAGGACTTTCTCTCGCCCTGCCT
>JAUWDL010000228.1 GCA_030608825.1 Gemmatimonadales bacterium | reverse complement strand
AGCTCCTGGTCTTTCTGCCGATTGGAGACGGAGTCGACCTCCCTGGCCGCTGCACTGGCTGAGCTGGGCGTCGGGCCCGGCGACCGGATCGCCATCGACCTTCCCAACTGGCCCGAGTTCGCCGTCACCCTGTTCGCCGCGGCGAAGCTGGGGGCCACGGTCGTGCCGCTGAACCCGGAGCTCGCGCCGCGGGACGTCCAGTTCATGCTTCGGAACTCGGAGGCGACGGTCGTGGTGGCGGCGGAGCAATACCGGGATCGTGACTATCTGCAGCTCTTCGAGACGATGCTGGTGGGCCTGCCGGACCTTCAGTACGTCGTCACGGTCGGAGAGGAAGACCTCTGGTACGACGACCGGATCTACCAGTTCGAGGATCTGGTCTCGGCGGGCCGCGGTCGTGAGCTTCCCGATGCCGAGCTGGACCCGAGCGAGGCCGCGTTGGCGATCTTCTATACGGCCGGGACCACCGGGAAGGCGAAGGGCGTGGTCCTGTCGCACGCGAACCTGTTGCAGACGTCGGGCGCCACGGGCACGGCGATCGGGTTGAGGCCCGACGACGTCACGCTTTGCGCGGTGCCGCTCTTCAACATCTTCGGCATAAGCACCCTTCTGGGAGCGCTGCTCAGCGGTTCCACCGTCGTTCTTCAGGAGCGCTTCGAGCCCGCCGAAGCCGTTGCGCTGGTGGAGGCCCACCGGGTCACGGTGCTGCACGGAGTCCCGACGATGTTCGTGATGGCGCTGCGGGAGGCGGGCGGGCATGACCTGTCCTCGCTTCGTACCGGCATCGTGGCGGGCGCCCCGGTCGCGGCCGATCTCGTCTCCAAGGTGCGGGAGGAGCTCGTTCCGCACCTGGAGATCGGCTACGGCCTGACCGAGACGTCGCCGACGGTGACGCTCACCTCTCCGGAGGATCCGGCGGAGAAACGGAGCGGCACCGTGGGCCGGCCGCTGGTCGGCGTCTCCGTGCAAATCCGCGACGAGGCCGGTGGCGCCGTCTCACCGGGCACGGAGGGGGGCGTGACGGTCAAGGGGTTCAACGTCATGCTCGGCTACTTCCGGCAGCCGGGAGAGACGGCCGCCGCCTTCACACCGGAGGGTTACCTGAAGACCGGCGATATCGGCGTGCTGGACGACGAGGGCTACCTTCGGATCGTCGGCCGAGCCGGGGACGACATCATTCGGGGCGGATACTCGATCCACCCACGGGAGGTGGAGGACCACCTCCGCTCCCATCCGGCGGTGATGAACACCGTCGTGGTAGGGATCCCCAACGAGGTGCTGGGCGAGCTGATTTGCGCTTGTGTTCAGCCGGTCGAAGGTGCGATCATTACGGACGAGGAGTTGCGCGAGTACTGCGCTTCGGCGCTGGCAGCCTACAAGGTGCCGGATCTCGTGCGCTTCTTCGAGGTATTCCCTATGATGCCGAGCGGGAGAGTTCGGCGCGCCGAAGTAGCGGAACTGGCGCGCGCGGAGCCCCCCGGCTCGGAGGGCTGACCGCCGAGAACGGCGTGGCCCACAAGCCGCCGGGCTCGACCGGAAGCATCGGTCGACGACCCGCCGGCACCGGTAAGTGGAGGCCCCGGTCGGCCTCCCGGGAAGATGGAGAGACTCCCCGCATCGTCCCCCTCGGGTGATCCCGAGGGCGAGATCGGGGGGCCTCTCGCCCGCATAAGCGGGTTAAGTCATAATGAAAACGGACACTTACGTCCGCAATGACAAGCGAGAGGTAATGAACGACAATTATCCGGCGGCGCCTCACATGCCCGCCAACCAGCAACCCAGATCCCACAACGCCGCCCTCCTGATCGACTTCGACAACGTGACCATGGCCATTCGGTCGAACCTCGCCGTGGAGCTGCGGAAGCTGCTCGACTCGGACATCATCCGCGGCAAGGTCTCCGTGCAGCGCGCGTATGCCGATTGGAGGCGATACCCGCAGTACGTGGTTCCGCTCTCCGAGGCGTCGATCGACCTGATCTTCGCACCGGCGTACGGCTCCACGAAGAAGAACTCCACCGACATCCGGCTCGCGATCGACGCACTCGAGATCGTCTTCACCCGACCCGAGATCGGGACCTTCATCCTGCTCTCCGGGGATTCGGACTTCTCGAGCATGGTGCTGAAGCTGAAGGAGTACGGTAAGTACGTCATCGGCGTCGGCCTCCAGGAGTCGGCGTCCGATCTGCTCATCCAGAACTGCGACGAGTACTACAGCTACAACAGCCTCTCCGGCCTCACATCCTTCGCGGACATGGAGCACGAGAGGCTGGGTCCGTGGGAGCTGTGCGAGCGCGCGTTGGAGAGAATGGTGGATCGGGGCGACGTGATGCGCTCGGATCGGCTCAAGCAGGTCATGGTCGAGCTCGATCCCAGTTTCGATGAGAAATCCATAGGCTTCACGAAGTACAACAAGTATCTGAGCGAGGCCTCCTCGCGCGGGTTGATCACGCTCCGGAAGCTCGAGAACGGCCAGTTCGAGGTCGGAGTACCAGCGCACAAGTCGGCCTCGAGCGGCCAGGGAGCGATCGCGTACGCAGACCGATCGACTCCCACCGCCGCCGTGCAACAGGAACCCTCACCGCCGGCCCAGAAGCGGTCTCGCGGCGGACGCGGTCGCGGCCGCTCGAGAAGGCATGCCGAGGCGGAGACCGGGACGTCGACTGAGGCGGAGACCGGGGCGGCGACCGAGGCGGCGAAGCCGGGCGGCGGCGAGCCGGCAGAAGCGGACTCCACGTCCGAGCGACGTCCGGCTCAGGGGCCGCGGTCGGGCTTCGGCCTGCGTGAGGCCTACAGCCTGCTTCGCGACGCCGTCAGCTCGCTTTCGCGTGGGGACCGTGGGGTCCGGGACTCGGAGGCAAAGCGCGAGATGCTGAAGCAGCGCCCCGAGTTCGACGAGGCCGAGCTGGGGTTCAGCAAGTTCACCCGCTTCCTGAAGCAGGCTCACGACGAGGAGATCGTGAACGTCAAGCAGGGTGAGGACGGCAACTTCCAGATCACCCCGCTCGAGTCGGCGGGAGACGGCCGGAAAGCCGATCGCGGCCGCAGAGGCCGGAAGGAGCAAACCGAGCCGGCTGCCGAGCCCGTCGAGCCCACCGAGTCGACCGAGCCCACCGAGCCCGGCCCGGAGGCAGCTGGGCCCGCGGGTCGCGGTGGAGCGGACCGGCGTCGGGGACTGCGCCAAAGGCGGGGACGTCGCGGAGGCGGCAAACCCGATGCCCAGCCGTCCCCCGAGCCGGATCCGTCGAAGGAGCCGGCGGCCGAGGATGAGGCCGCCGCGCCGGCTCAGGCGGCGCTGGATCTGGAGGCTCGTCCGGAGCCGGAGCCGGAGCGGGAGCTGAAAGCCGAGACACGGCCGGAGCCGAAAGCCGAGACGCGGCCGGAGCCGAAACCCGAGACGCGGCCGGAGCCGAAAGCCGAGACGCGGCCGGAGCCGAAGCAGGCAGGCCTTTCGCGATTCCGCAGAGGAGGCCGGGGGGGACGCGGTCGGGGCCCGGGCGCCGCACCCGTGAAGGCCAAGACGGCTGAGGTTGAGACCCCCGTCGCGCCGGAGGCCGAGACGGTCGAGACCCCCAGTTCGCCGCCGCCGGAGACGCCCGAGAGCGTCCCCACGCCCGAGAGCTCTCCTGGCCCCGCCGCCGGCCTCTCCGTCACGGAGAGCGACGCGGCCGCGGACGTCGTTGAGCACATGGTCAGGAACTACAAGGGCGTCGGCCGAAAGACGGCGGAGACCCTCGCCGCAGAGCTCGGGCCGGATGTCTTCGACGT
>JAUWDL010000376.1 GCA_030608825.1 Gemmatimonadales bacterium | reverse complement strand
GCCATGATCTCGCGTCCGTTATACTATACCCCTGTAGGGTATATATGACCTCTGTAAAGTATATATGCCGTTGGAGTACGTCAAGGTTGTGCAGACTCGGCAGAGAAATCGATGGGCATGGTGACCGTTCCGCATTCGCGCCCGACTGGCATCGACCCGTCCCCGATGCTAAGAGAGTAGCTGTCTGCCGGGCGGCGCAACGCCGCGGAGATCCACAAAGGAGCAGCCTCGATGCCCAATGCCCGTAGCGTCACCACCCGTTTCGCCTCCCTCCTCGCTCTCGCGCTCGTCGTCGCGGGAGGGGCAGCCTGCTCCGGAGCCTCCGACGCGGAGGAATCCGGCGGTGCGGCGGTTGCGGCCGATTCCGCGGATTACGCCTTCGTCGGCGTGAACGTCGTCCCGATGGACGAAGAGCGGGTCGTCCCCGACCAGACCGTGCTCGTGCTCGGCGACCGCATCGTGGCGATCGGCGAAGCTGGAGAGGTGAGCGTGCCGGAGAGCGCCGAGCGGATCGACGCTCAGGGGAAGTACGTGATGCCGGGGCTCGCCGAGATGCACGCGCACATCCCGAGCGGTCAGGCGGGCGGGGCCGATTTCGCGGAGCGGGTCCTGCTGCTGTACGTGGCCAACGGGATCACGACCATCCGCGGCATGCTGGGCGCTCCCGTGCACCTGGAGCTGCGCGCCCAGGCGAACCGCGGCGAAATCCTCTCTCCTCGGATCTATACGTCCGGGCCCTCCATCAACGGGAACAGCATCCCCAGCGCCGATTCGGCCCGCCGCGCTGTTCGGCATCAGAAGCTGGCCGGCTATGACTTCCTGAAGATCCATCCGGGCCTCTCCAGAGCAGCCTTCGACGCCTTGGACGAGGTCGCCGACAGCGCCGGGATCGGGTTCGCCGGCCACGTGCCGGCCGATGTCGGCCTGGAGCGTGCCCTCGAGGCCGGCTACCTGTCGATCGACCACCTGGACGGGTACGCCGAGGCGCTCGTGCGCGACGGCATGGACACCTCCGAGATGCCTCCCTCCTTCTTCGGTGCGAACCTGGTGGACTTCATGGACGAGGCGAGGCTCGCTCCGGTCGCGGCGGCGACCCGCGAGGCGGGTGTGTGGAACGTCCCGACGCAAAGCCTCATCGAGAGCATTCTCCTTCCGGAGGACCCGAAGGAGATGGCGGCGCGGCCCGAGATGGCGTACATGCCGCCGGAGATCGTCGCGAACTGGGTGGAGGCCAAGCAGGGCTTCCTCGACAACGAGGACTACTCGCCCGACGTCGCCCGCCGCTTCGTGGAGATCCGCCGCAAGCTGATCAAGGCGCTGAACGACGCCGGGGCCGGCCTCTTGCTCGGCTCGGACGCGCCGCAGGTCTTCCAGGTGCCCGGCTGGTCGATGCGAGCGGAGCTCGTCTCCCTCGTGGCCGCCGGACTCACACCCTACGAGGCTCTGGCCACCGGTACGCGCAATGTCGCCGCCTACTTCGACGAGATGAGCGAGTGGGGCACGCTCGAGGCAGGAAAGGTGGCCGATCTCCTCCTGCTCGATGCAAACCCGCTCGAGGACGTCGGCAATGTGGGGCTCTTGAGCGGCGTCATGACCCGCGGTCGCTGGGTGCCTAGGGCCGAGATCGACGAGATCCTGGAGGAGTTGAAGACGGAGTAGTCCGGGCGCGCCGCCCCTCGATCGCGATCGGCGAAGAGACTCAGGGATCCACGACGCCGATGTATGGAAGGGTCCGGTACCGCTCGCGCAGATCGAGGCCGTAGCCCACCACCCAGCGGTCGGGGATGTCGAAGCCCAGGTAATCGACGTCGACCTCGCTCCGGATGCGCTCTTTCTTCCGTACCAGCGCGCAGCAACGGAGCGACGCCGGCTCCCTCGCCCTCAGCATGTCGATCAGATAGTGGAGGGTGTTGGCGGTGTCCACGATGTCTTCGACGATCAACACGTGGCGGCCGCGCACGTCGGTTCGGACGTCCATCAGCAACCGCACGGCCCCCGACTCAGCCCCGTACTGGTAGCTCGAGAGCGCGATGAACTCTATTCGGCGCTCGATCGTAAGCCGCCGGGCGAGATCCGCCAGGAAGATGAACGCGCCCTTTAGAACACCGATGAGTATGATCTCGCCGGCATCGGCGTAGTCGAGCGAGATCTGGGCCGCCAGCTCATCGACGCGGCGGCCGATCTCCTCCTCCGAGATGAGCACCGGCGGCAGATCCCGCGAGCTCTCGGCGGGCATGAGCGTCATTCCTCGCCCGGCTCGAAATCCAGAGCTTCCGAGTTGATGCAGTAGCGCACTCCGGTCGGCTCGGGACCATCCTCGAACATATGGCCCAGGTGCGCATCGCAGCTGGCGCACAGCACCTCGGTCCTCGGAACCACGAGGCTGTCGTCGGGCGCCATCGCCACGCGATCGGGATCGATCGGCTGAAAGTAGCTCGGCCATCCCGTGCCCGATTCGTACTTGGCGTCGGAGCTGAACAGCTCGCTCCCGCAGCAGACACACCTGTAGGTGCCCGCGCTCTTCTCGGCCACGTACCTGCCGCTGAAGGGCGGTTCGGTGCCCTTCTGTCGGGTCACGTGGTATTGCGCCGGCGTCAGCCGCTCCTGCCACTCCTGCTCGGGTCGTTCGACCCGATCCGTGTCGT
>JAUWDL010000278.1 GCA_030608825.1 Gemmatimonadales bacterium | reverse complement strand
AATTCTCGACCGGAGAGACAAGGAAACCCATTCTTCAAGCGCGACCGGTTGCGTGCCATGAAGTTGCGGCAGGCCAACGAAGATACGCTGCGTATCCAACATACACGGATTCGGGATGTCTTCCGAAACGGGCCGAAGCCGGTCTTTCGGATGGTGTTGGCCGACGGTAAGCGAATCGAGGCCACCGCCGATCACAGGTTCATGTTCTCCGACGGTTGGCAGACGCTCAGAGAAGCGGTTGGACTGCACGAGAGGGCGGGGAGGGCCGTATGGGCTTCGGGCGATCACTACGTGCATGTCAACGGGACTGACGTGTCCGTGCCCCCTGTGCACCGGGAAAGGAACTGGCTTGCTGCACGTTACCGTGACGATGGTGCACAAATCGACGAGATGGCGGTGGAGTCCGGTGTTTCCTATCACACGAGTGATTCTTGGGTGAGTTCGAACCTTCGAACCCGCTCCGGCAGTGCGTCGAACTTCTGGAGGGGTGGCAAGAGCACCGATCGCGAGGGGATCGGGCGCTGGACGACTCAAAGGGCCGCCAAGATTCACCGGCGTAATGGCTGGACGTGCCAGCTTTGTCTGCGGCGAGCCAGCGAGCTTCATTGCCACCACGTGGTTCCGGTATGGGCCGACCCAAGGCTTGCGCGCGATGAGGGGAACCTCACGACGCTTTGCGCCGAATGCCATCGCGAGATCTCGGGCAAGGAACTCGAGGTCGTGGAACGATTGGGTGGTACGGCTGCAAGAACCAGCTGGGAGCCGCGACCGAGGCGCCCGTGGAACAAGCTGACCGTCACCAAGCTGGTGAGAATCGACCGTTTCGAGTACACGGGCGTGAAGGAGACCTACGATCTCGAGGTCGAGGGTCCATACCACAACTTCGTCGCAAACGGGGTCGTGACCCACAACTCCATGAACGAGTACAGCGGTCGGTACAGCCTCATGCCGCTGCTCTTCTATCGCCCGGAACAAACCCAGGTCGCGGCGCAGAGCGACGCCAACCGTCAGGGACGCGAGGTGGAGGGCGTCAGCGACGATGTATACCGGCTGGCGGTGGAGCGCTGGGAGGAGGCACGAGCGGCGGCCGCGGATGCGTACGAGTGGCTGCTCGCTGAGGACGTGGCCCGCGAGCTGGCCCGAATCGATCTCCCGCTTTCCACCTATACGCAGTGGTACTGGAAGATCGATCTCCACAACCTCATTCACTTCCTCACCCTCAGGGTCGACCGCCACGCCCAATGGGAGATCCAGCAGTTCGGTCGGGTGATGGCAGGCATGCTGAAGCGGGTGGCGCCCCTCAGCTACGAGGCCTGGATCGATTACCAGGTCTGCGGGAGCCGGGTGAGCCACGGCGAGCTCGAGGCTTTCCGCCGCTTACTCGAGGTTCGGGATGGGTGTCTCGCCGCTCGTGCGGAGGCCGACCCGCTCGGACCGGAGGAGCTGGCGGAGGTCGGACTCTCGAAGCGGGAGGTCGGCGAGCTGTTGGAGAAGCTGGAGCCGATGGAGCGCCCCGACTTCGAGCTGGATCTCGGCGAGTTCAGAGCTCCGGAAGAGTTCGAGGAGCGACTGGCTCGGGCGGTTCCGGGCGATTTCGAGTAGGTTCGGAGCCGACTTGGGGTCGTCGCGCAGAGCCGGGCCGTCGGCGACGACGGCAGGCGAGGGCGATCAGCGCCGGCAGACGGCCGTCAAGGCTCAGCGCCGGCAGGCGGGCGCCAGTTCGTGCGGGGTCAGGGAGCAGGTGTACAGGTTCAGCAGAAGGGCGACCGGCGCCACGGTCGGCTGGGCCGCCATTCGCGGCAGAACGTATCTGACGAACCGCTCGATTCCGTTCCGCTCCAACTCACCGCGCCTCGCCGCCGCCCCGTTAATGCCGTAGCTGAAGTTGATCTCGGCGTAGAAGCGGGTCGACTCCAGGACACTTCGCGTGTCGGACGATACCACGACGCGGGAATCAACCTGCTGAGGCAGGCTTCCCGGCGGCACGAGGTCCGGCAGGAAGTAGGTGACCCAGCGGCCGTCCCTCTCTCTGAACACGTGCGGGTAGACGGTGATCTGCGGTGGCTCGAACACGTTCAAGGCCGTGATCAGGGCCATCGCCGCTCTCGACACGAACTCGTCCGCCGGAACGTCCTCGGCGTGGCTGGTGACGATGAACTCTTTGCCGCCCGGCGACTGCTGTACTGCCTCGTAGGCGACCATGAACCGCCGGTTCTGGAAATCCAGCGACCCGAAGTAAACTCGCCAGAGATCGTCATCGCGCCGGCTCGTGATGTACAGGGTGACTCGACTAGGCTTCGGATCCACGCTCTCGAGGGCCTGGAGCGCGTGCCTGAGAGCGAAGTTCTGCTCCGCGATGCGCCTGCCTTCGACCACGGGACGCCGCACGGTCTGCGGTACCGTGACGCCACGGACCTCTTGCCCGAGGCCCTGTGAGGCCATCAGGAGGAGGCCGGCCGCAGCGAGCGAGGTTTGCCCGTGGCGGCGCCAAATCGGTGAGTGTTCTTTCCGGGACCGCTGGCTCATGAAGCGCCGACTCTTCTGCAAGTCGATCTCGATACTCCGGGGGCATGCCGTTCTGGCACGCTTCGCGTGCCGACGAAGAATAGGTTGGGCTGGGACGCGGGACAACGTTTTGCCGTTGCTATCTAGCCCTTCGGACCGCTCGCGGTTCCATCGGAGGCTGCGCCTCGCGAGCGCTCATCGGTCGCCCGCGAGCTCCAGCTGGGCTTGCAGCGGGACGCCCGCAGAGGCCGCGGGTCTCTCGGCCGAGACCTCTTCGCCGCCGACGGAGGTTTCGGCCCCTTCATCTTCGACATCGGACGAACCTGTGGCCGCGACGTGGATCGCATTGACGACGGCGTCCTCGTCGATCTCCCGCAACACGCGAAGCGTCGCGGCGCGTCTCGCGCGCGCTTTCAGCCGATCTCCGTCGCTGAAGACGAGCTCACCGGAGGCCAGTTCCCAAACCAAGCGATCGTTCCCATGCAGCTCCACCAGGCCGACCAGGTCGCCCACCTTCTCCCGGTCGGGCAGGATACACATCCCCTTGCCCGCGCGGGACTGGAGCCTGAGCTCCGTGACCGGTAATCGTTTTCCGTGGCCCCGGCGGGTCGCCAGGCAGAAGCTGGAATCCCGCCTCGGCACCACGGCTGCGACCACCTCATCGCCGGGGGCGAGGTCGATGGCGCGGACGCCGCGTGCGCCTCGACCCATGGGCCGGATCTCCTCTTCG
>JAUWDL010000002.1 GCA_030608825.1 Gemmatimonadales bacterium | reverse complement strand
GGAGATTCCGTGCCGAGCGGGCCTCCCGGAGGGGTTCCGCATCGCTCTCTGAGCGCGCCCGACTCGATCGGCACTTTCGATAACAACCGGTGTATCCCTTTCGCCTGCTTTCAACGGGCGGTGACCTTCCCCTGGGCTTTCGGAGGTGATGCGGTGATGGAGCTTCCCGATGTCGAGCGAATGATCGAGGGTTTCGCCGGTTACGCGACCGGAAAGACCATCTCGGCCGTGCTCATCGATAATCCGGATCTGGATGTCGACCCAAAGGTCGCCCGAGAGAAGATCGAGTCCCACGCGATCGACGCCATCGAGCGGCACGGGAAGAGCATCGTCCTTCGTTTCCGGTCCGAGTACAGTCTCGTGTTCGACATGGGAGACGACGGTCGCATCTATCTGGAGTCCCAGACGGTGCCGCCGGACGAGAGCAGTGGCCTCCGCCTACAGTTCGCGGCAGGCCGGGAGTTGCGGTTCGACGCACCCGGAAACCGCGACACGGTCCGGCTCGTGGAGGGCAGCGATCTCGCCGCTCTCGGCGGGCCTGAGAGCCTCGGTATCGACCCGCTGAGCGAAGACCTGACCGCCGAGACGTTCGTCGAGCTCGCCGTCGCGCATCCGCGCAGCTCCCTGAAGGGCTTTCTAATGAATCCGGCCGCGATTGCCGGCATAGGGAACGAGTACGCGGACGAGATCTGCTTCCAGGCCGGCTATCGGCCGGATCTGAAGGTCGGTCTGATGAGCGAGCGCCAGCTGGCGCGTGTTCACCTCTACCTCCGGCGGGTCCTTCGGCGCGCGACCCTCCACTGGCAGGCGGCGCACGCCGATCCCGGCTGGTTGATCAACCACCGTGGGAACGGAGCCACCTGTCCGCGCTGCAGCACAGAGCTCACCACGATCAGGCTGAAGGGCCTCAAGACGTTCGTCTGCGTGCGCTGCCAGCGCGCAGCTTAGCCAGGGGTCGCAGGTCGCTGAAAACCTGACGCGCAGGACATCCTCCGAGAGTCGCGGCGCTTTGTGGCAAGGTAAAGCGCCGGTGTCAGGCGGCTATTCTCACGGTCGCCGGTGATCCCGACGTGGACCAGCGTCGCCGATTCACTTTCCGACGCAGAACGCCGAGAAGAGTACGTCCAGAACATCCTCCGTGTCGACAACGCCCAGGAGCTCCTCCAGAGCATGCCGAGCGTCCTGCAGATGGGTTTCGGCGATCTCCGGCGGATGTCCCCTATCTCGTGTAGTCACAAAGGCTTGCGCATCCTCAAGCGCCTGTCCTAGAGCCCTCGACTGCCGCCGGCGCGTGACCAACGGCATCTCCCCGGAGTCGCGCAGTCCTGCGTAGGCTGCGTCCAGCATCCGGCTTCGCAACGGCTCGAGGCCTCGGCCCTCGACGGCCGAGATCTCCACCTCGGCCGCGGGTGCAGAGGCGATGGCCGGCGATGCGTTCGCTTTGGTCCGCACGGTGATCACCACGGGTCCCAAACCCTCCGGCTGGCCCGCCCTCCCCTCACCCGACCACTTCTCGAGGAACTGCCGCTCTTCCGCTCCGAGAGGCCTCCCCGCCTCCGCGCAGAACAGGACGATATCGGCCTTCTGCAGGTAGCTCTCGGCCACCTCGATGCCAAGACCTTCCACCCTTCCCGGTCGGCTTCTCAACCCGGCCGTGTCCACGAGACGAAACGGATAGCCCTCGACGCTGAGGATCGCCTCGATCGCGTCCCTCGTCGTTCCCGGAAACTCCGTCACGATCGCTCGCTCCTCACCCAGCAACGCGTTGAAAAGGCTGGATTTACCCGCGTTCGGCCGACCTGCGATCACGGTAAGAGCTCCGTCCCTCACCATCTCGCCCTCGGGCGCGTGCAGAAGAAGCTCGCGCAGGCCGTTGACGAGCGACTCGGCCGCTTCCGCGATCCGCGACTCCGGGACGGGGCCGTCATCCTCCTCCGGAAAGTCGATCTCGTAAGCGAGCAGCGCCAACAGGCCGATCACCTCGTCCCGCAACTCTTCGATCCGCCGTGAGAGACCTCGCTCCAGCTGGAAGAGAGCCGATTTGTGCGCCGCCTCGGAGCGCGCATCGATGAGGTCCAGCGTCGCCTCGGCCTGAACGAGGTCCATTCTGCCGTTGAGAAAGGCTCTCATCGTGAACTCGCCGGGCCTCGCCAGACGAGCACCCGCCGCGCAGGCGGCGTCCAGGATCAGCTGGGGCACGAGGAAGCCTCCGTGCCCACTGATCTCCAGGAGATCCTCGCCGGTGTAGGATGAAGGGGCGCGATGAAGGGTGAGGACGGCTCGGTCGACCATCCGACCGTCTTCAGGATGCTGAACGGGGGCCAGCGTGGCCCGGCGCGGAGCGAGTTCGGGAATGCCCAGCTTCTCGGCCACGGCGATGGCGTCCGGTCCGCTGACGCGCACGACCGAGATCCCCGCTCTCCCGGGAGCCGTCGAGATGGCCGCGATCGTGTCGGCCGGTAACGGCCGGTCTCGTCCCTTCATTCTCCTTCCCCGGACCGCGCCTGCTGCGGGCTATCGGCTGGAGGAGATCTTCTTCTTCGAGGACCCTCGCTTCTTTCCCGCACCCCTCTTTCGACCTCCCGCGCCGCTCTTCTTCCCGGCTTTTCCGCCGCCGGCCTTGCCGGCGCCTGTCGGTCCTTTGGGCTCGCTCTTCCCTGCCGCCGTCCCCTTTTTATCCGCGGACGGCCCCGCGCCCTTCGCCTTTTGCCGCTCCCGAGCGATGTAGAGTTGCTGTGGGAGGGAGGCGAAGTTGCTCGTGGCGTAGTAGAGGTTCAGCCCGGACGGGAAGTTGGCGAACAGGAAGGTGAACATAATCGGCATCCCGTAGCCCATCATCCTCGTCTGCGCCGTCTGCTCCATGCCACGCTGGCCGATCCACATTAGCAGGAACATCGAGCCGCCCATGAGCAGGGGGACGATGTAGAACGGGTCCTTTAGAGAGAGATCGGGGAGCCAGAGGAACGGGACCCCTCGGAACACGATCGTGTTCCGGAAGACGAAGAAGAGCGTGATCAGGACCGGGAAGGGGAGCATCATCGGCAGGCAGCCCGCCAGCGGGTTGACGTTGTGCTCCTTGTAAAGCCGCATCATCTCCTGCTGCATGCGCTGCGGCTCGTCCTTGTACTTTTCCCGAATGTCCTTCATCAGCGGCTGCACCCTCATCTGCGCCATCTGTGCACGCATCGACTTCTGGTACAGCGGAAAGAGGACGATCCGCATCAGGATGCCGAAGAGGATGAGCACCCAGCCGTACGCAAGGCTCAAGGTCTCGTGCATCCAGGTGAGGATCGCCATGACGATCGCGACCAGCGGCCGGATCACCGGCTGCAGCCAACTCCAGCCCACGGGGTTCACGTTGTGCAGGTCGTTGTGGATCGCCTTCAGGCGCGCGTAGTCCTGCGGTCCGAGGTAGCCGTCGAAGGAGAACTCGGGCGATCCCGCGGGCACCGGAAGCGTGACCGTGATCCGGGCCGCGTTCTCGTCGGGGAGGCCGTCCAGGAGCACCCCCCCGAAGCCCGGGCTTCCCTCGGCCACCAGGTAGGCGATCAGGAAGTACTTGTTCTTGACCGCCACCCAGTCGAAGGGACCCCCCTCGGCCGCCTCTCTCTCCCCATCCTCGACGGAGGAGAGCCTGTGGCTCTGAATGCCGCTTCTTCCTTTCGTAGCCAACGCGAGTTGGTCGAAATCCTCTTTCGCGGACGCTTCGTTGGTCCGAAGCCCCTCGCCCAGCGACATGGCGATCGTGTAGCCGCGGTCGCCCACGCCCTCGAACTCTCCACGAACGCCGATCAGGTAGCGGGTGGCGTCGAAATGGTACGTGACCCTGAAGCCGAGCGGTCCGCGCTCGGTCGACCCGATCACGTAGTGGAAGGTGAGAGAGTCCCTCGGCGAACCCTCCGACACCGTGATCTCGCTGGCGCTCGCCTCGAACGGCCGGTCCGACAGGTCGAGCGTGTCCGGCCCCACGGCCACCCGGAACCCCAGAAGCCGGTCGCCCGGACGCACGAGCTCGACCGGAACGGACTCGGGATCATCCGGAGCGTATGACCCGTAGGTCGACAGCTGCGCCGAGACCAGGGCCGCGCCACGTGTCACGAACCGAAGACGGTACAGCGGCGAAACCACCTGGATCGTGTCGGCGGGCCCGTCCCGCCCCGGATCCGCGAGGCGATCCTCCACGGGCTCTGTCGGCACCTCTTCCAACAGCTCTCCGACCTGCCGCGCACCGTCCAGCGGGTCGAGGCCGCCGGAGCGAGCTGTATCCTTTACGGCGGCGGCGGTGTCCGCGGCTCCCTGGGGAGAATCGGTTCGCAAGGGCGGGAAGACCAGGTTGGTGAGCGCGATCACACCGAGCATGAGGCCGATAGCGATCAGCAGCCGTCGCTCCATCAGTCCCCGACCCCCGGCTCGACGAGCCCCTCGACCAAATCCCGACCGCCGGTTCCCGGAGGCTCGGCGCTCGGCGGCACCGGGTCGTATCCGAAGCCGCCGAAGGGATGACAGCGAAACAGGCGTCTCGTCGCCAGCCAACTCCCCCTCAGAGGCCCGTGATCGGTGACGGCTTCCAGTGCGTACTGGGAGCACGTGGGCGTGAAGCGGCAGGCGCCGGGGAGCAAGGGCGAGAGCGCTACCTGATAGGCCCGAATCAAACCCACGATCACACGTCGCATGGGCGCTCCACACTCTCGAGAACGATTGCCCGGAGCTCGTCGAACGAGCGGTCGTACGCCTCTCTTCGCGCCCGTATCAGCACGTCGAGATAGAGCTCCCGCCGCCACGCAACAGGGAGCCACTCGCGACGAGCGATCTCCCTGACCCGCCTGCGCAGCCGGTTTCGCTCCACCGCGCTGTGGCCGTATCTCGGCACGATCACGCCCACGCGCGGTCGGTCCTCTTCCGCCGGGCCCACGAACAGATCGACCGGTCCGAGCCGGCAGCGACGGCCCCGTCGCAGGAGCTCCCGGATCTCTCGGCCGCTGCCGATTCGCGCCGCGCGCGGGAATCTCTCGTCCTTCATGTAAGACGGCGCGGGAGGGTGCGCCGGGGACGGGCGGGCGTCAGCGACTGCGCCGCTTGCGGCGGAACTCGTCGCTCACGGTCAGGCGCTCTCGGCCCTTCTTCCTTCGGCGGGCGAGGACGCGTCGGCCGGCCTTCGTCTTCATTCGGGCCCGGAAGCCGTGGTCCTTCCGCCGTTTCCTGTTGCTGGGGTTCCTGTACGTCGGTTGCATGGCGCTCGGAATTGGTGACTCGAGTAAAAGCTCCGGACGGCGCATGCACCGTCGCACGCGCGGCCTGTCCGGCAGGTCGCGGCCCCGTATAACCGTGTTTCGCGGGGGTGTTCCACACCGGAAGAAAGCGCAGAAGTGTAGATACGCCCACCTGGACTGTCAAACAATCCGGCGCCACGGGGCTGCCGACGGAATGGCCGTTGACAACTCGCGAACCGTCCATCTAGGTTGACGCCCCCCGGGTGTCGGCCCGGAATCATCGACCGGCCCCGAGCCTTCCCGGTAGGTAGCAAACGACATCGGATGGAACTAACCGCCACCCAGGTCTGGTCCCGCATCGCTCAAGCCTCCCAGGAGGTGCTGCCGGAGCAGACTTTCGCGACCTGGCTTGCCTCCACGGAAGCGATCGCGCTCACCGACGAAACCCTCGTCGTGGGCGCGCCGACGAAGTTCGCGGTGGAGTGGATCGAGGATAAGTACGGCGGACTGCTGCGGGAGTTGGCCGAACGGGAGCTGGGAAGGCCGCTGCAGGTCCGCTTCGAGCACCATGGACAGGACGAGCGCCTGGAGTTCCCGGAGCTCGGCGGAAAACCCCTGGGCCACGAGGTGGTGGACGACGTCGGTCACGAGGTCGCGCCGCACCCGGCCGATCCCGCCGCGGTCGGCCTGAACGACCGCTATCGATTCGATCGATTCGTGATCGGAGGGCACAATCAGCTCGCCACGGCCGCCTGCCGCCGGGTCGCCGACGCACCCGCCGCGGCGTACAACCCGCTCTTCATCTACGGCGATACCGGCCTCGGTAAGACTCACCTGATGCACGCGATCGGGCACGCGATCCTCGATCGCTTCGTTGAGCGCAGGGTCGTCTACACGACATCCGAGCAGTTTACCAACGAGATGATTGGCGCGATCCAGAGCGGGCGAACCTCCAACTTCCGGCAGCGGTATCGCAAGATCGACGTGCTCCTGGTGGATGATGTGCACTTCCTGGGAAACAAGGAGGGCACGCAGGAAGAGTTCTTCCATACGTTCAACGCGCTCTACGATGCCCACAAGCAGATCGTCATCACGTCGGACCGTCCGCCGTCCGAGATCCCGGGACTCCAGGAGCGCCTCGTCTCGCGCTTCGAGTGGGGGCTCGTCACCGACATCAAGCCGCCCGACTTCGAGACGCGCATCGCGATCCTGCAGAAGAAGGCCGAGGAAGATGGCCTGTGCATGGACGACGAGGTCATCGAGTACATCGCCCGCATCAGGAAAACCTCCGTGCGCCAGCTCGAAGGGGCCCTCATCAAGCTGCTCGCCTTCAGCTCGCTCACGCGCAGGGAGATCAACCTGGACCTGGCGCGCGAAGCGCTGGACACGGAGCCCGAACCGTCTGCCGGACGTGTTCGGACCACGCCGGAGCAGATCGTCGAGCGGACCGCCGAGCACTGGAACGTGACCGTCGACGACATGAAGTCCAAGCGCCGGACTCGTACCCTGGTCGTGCCACGCCAAATCGCCATGTACCTGATCAAGACGACCCTCGATCTGCCGTATACGGATATCGGATCCATCTTCGGCGGGCGCGACCACTCGACGGTCATTCACTCGGTCAACAAGGTAGAGGCCGAGATGGCAGCCGATCCCACCTTCCGGTTCCGGGTGCGCAAGCTTCAGGAAGCGCTGGCCAGTTGACCTGGATCGAGGGCCGGATGGTCACCGTAGCGGGTTTTCCCACGGGTTGTAGAAAGATGCCGCAGACGGCGTGGAGCCAGCCCGGATCGGGGTGGATGAAGAGTGCCATCGTCTCACTGATGTGGAATCAGCCTACCTCTTCACCACCGGCTTCCCCCGACATTCGACACTGCTGCCGCACCCGTCATCGCGGACCGCTCGGGTCTGCTCGGGCTGTCAGCGAGAGGTTTTCCACTTTCCAACACGCCCTACTACTACTACTAAGATTTATTTCTACAGGTAGGCGGAGTAGAACTACTACCCCACCTTCTCCATCGCCCGACCAACGAGGTTCCGAATGAAGCTGTCCATTACACGTGAGAAGCTGCGGAAGGGGTTGGCAGCCGTCTCCGCCACCATCCCGGCGCGCACGACGCTACCTGTGCTCTCGAATATCCTGCTGCGGGCGGACGGGGAATCCGTACAGCTGTGCGGTACCGACTTGGACATCTCCGTCAAGGTGACGATCGATGCGGAGGTCGAGGCAGAGGGAGCCGTGACCGTCCCGGCCAAGAAGTTCTCGGAGATCACCCGCGAGCTCGACGACGCTCCCGTCCATTTGATCGCCGATCAGGATCAGATACGAATCGAGTGTGGACGGAGCAAATTCAAGCTCTATGGCCTCCCGGAAGGGGAGTTCCCGACCTTCCCGGAGGTGGACTTCTCGGAGAGTTGGAAGATGTCGGCCGAGGCGCTCCAGGAGCTGATCTCCCACACCTCGTTCGCCGCGTCCACCGAAGAGAGCCGGCCGATCCTCAATGGTGTGCTCTGGCAGCTCCGGCCGGAGTCGACGACGATGGTGGCGACGAACGGACACCGGCTTGCCATGATGACCAAGGACCTCCACGAGGCGGGCGCCCCGGAGGCGGATCTGATCGTGCCGCCGAAAGCGCTCGGTCAGGTGGAACGGCTGTTCGACGCCGAAGAGCAGCTGGAGATCGCCCGGTCTGCGAACCACCTGGCCTTCCGCTCGGAGCGGAGGGCCGTCTTCACTCGCCTGATCGAGGGTCCCTACCCGAACTTCGATCAGGTCATACCGAAGGACAACGACAAGCAGGTGGTGGCGAACCGTGCCGGCCTGGAGGCCGCCATCCGGCGGATGGCCGTCGTGGCGAGCGACCAGACCCACCGGGTGCGGCTGCTGTTCGAGCCGGGCGTGCTGAAGTTCCGCGTGCAGACGCCGGACCTGGGCGAGGCTGAGGACGAGCTGGCGGTCGATTACGATGGAGAGGAACTCGAAATCGGCTTCAACGCCAACTACCTTCTCGAGGTGATGCGCTACATGTCGGATGACGATGTGAAGTTGAGCTTCAAGGCTCCGGAGCGGGCGGCGACGTTGCAGCCCGCGGAGGGTGACTCCGACTACCTTTGCCTCGTGATGCCACTGAGGCTTCTGGATTGATGGGCGTCGCAGGGAAGGGGATCCGGTTGCGACGGCGGCTGGCGTTGGCAGGGTCGATTCTGGCGGTTGGCGCTCTCGGCGGCCTGCTCGCGGTGACGGAAGCCTCGGCTCAGGAGACCGAGTGGGCGACGACGGAGCTGGCGGAAGGGGTCTTCCAGTTCAGCTATGGAGCCTACAACACGTTGTTCGTCGTCACGGACGACGGCGTGGTCGCGTTCGATCCGATCACCGATGATGCGGCCCGCATCCTGGCCCAGGAGATCCGGTCCGCGGCTCCCGGCGTCCCGCTGCTCGCCATCGTGTACAGTCACCACCACGCGGACCATGCCTCGGGCGCCGGTGTGCTGCGAGCGATATTCGGCGGCCGAACCCTGATCATCGGCCACGAGAACGGGCTGGCGCCCCTCCTGGAGGCGGCGAATCCCAGCCTCCCGCCACCCGACCTGACCTTCAGCGGCCGCCTCACCCTGAGGCCGGGAGGACGGGAGGTCCGCCTGGTCTACCTCGGCCCCAGCCACACGGCGAGCATGATCGTCGGGCTCATACCCGATGCGCGCATCGCCTTCGCCGTGGACTTCGTGGCCAACGATCGAGTCGGATATCGCGACCTCGGCAGCCACCAGTTCCCTGAGTTCTTCCGGGCGCTCGAGGCGCTCGAGGCGCTGGAGTTCGAGAGGATCGCCTTCGGGCACGGGCCGGTCGGAGACCGCGACGCCGTGAAGCGCCAGATCGCCTACTACGGAGATCTGCGCGACGCGGTGCAGCAGGCGCTCGACGCGGGCTGGAGCGAAGATGAGGCCGCCGAGCGTATCAGCCTGGACAAGTATGCGTCGTGGGGCGGCTACGAGGAGTGGTTCGCGCTGAACGTGCGGGGCTTGTACCGCTGGCTGGCGAGCGAGCGCTGAGGATCCTCTGAGCCAGCCGGGGCCCGCCGAGGTCCACTTGCCCATCTGCCCGCATTGCGGCTTCGAATCCGGCCACGGCACGTTGGAGTGCCCGCTCTGCGGTACCCGGCTGTCGGAAACCGCGGTCGTCCGTCCCGATCCAATTCGGGCCGGAAGCGTCGCCTGGGAAGATCCCTCCGTGGCGTTTCCCGCCAGTCTGCTTCGGACCTGGCGCGAAAGCCTCTTCCAGCCGGCCGCCTTCTTCCGCCGCCTCGCATGGGAAGGCTCTCTGGCCAGGCCGCTGCTCTACTACCTGCTGGTATCGATCACCTCCGCGTTCTTCGTGCTGCTGTGGCGATCGACCGACGCGCCGCTTCTTCCCGCCTCATTTCGCCCGGAAGCTCCGCTGGCTCCACTCGTGCAGTTCTTTTTCGAGCCCTTCGCCGCCCTGATCGGCCTCGGCCTCGGCGTTCTCGTGCTGCAGCTCTTTGCGCTCATCCTGGCTCCGGCGCGGCGCGGCATGCGGGCCACCGCGCGCGTCTTCTGCTATAGCGCTGGGCCAGCCGTCTTCACGGCGGCTCCGATCCTCGGACCGGCCGTGGGTGCCGTCTGGTCACTGGTTCTGTTGGTGATGGGCTTGCGGGAGGCCCACCGGACGACTCCGGGCAGGGCAGCCGCCATCGTCCTCATCCCCGTGGTAGGTTTTATCATGGTCCTCGCCTCGCTCCTCGTGCTCCTGGTCCTGTCGGGGCTGGCGACGGGGGAATTGCTCGAGTGGTAGGCGGCGAGCTCCCGGAAGCGGAGCGCGTGCAGCGCGCGATCGAGGAAGAGGAATTCGCGAGAGGCCACATCCCGCCGGGTTCACCGCCGGTCGAGCCCAGGCCGGCCGCCACGATATGCGTGGCCCGCTCCACGACCCATCGCTTCGAGGTCCTTCTCCTGGAGCGGCCGCTCGAGACCCGCTTCGCCGCCGGAGCCCATGTCTTCCCCGGCGGTACCGTCGATCCGGAAGACTCTTCAGCCGAGGCGATCGACCGGGTGGAGGGTGGGCCGGCCGGCGAGCCGCAGGCCGTGTTCGCAGCTCTGCGTGAGGCCTTCGAGGAGACGGGCCTGCTGCCGGCCGCCGCCGACGCGTCGTCGTCGGCATTGATGGCGGCGCAAGCCCGTCGAGAGAGCCTCCTCGACGGGTCGCTGACCTTCGTGGAGCTCCTGGCCGAGAGCGGCGTCCGGCTCGATGCGTCTACCGTGGTCTACTTCTCACGCTGGATCACGCCCGTCGAGTTCAGCAGGCGCTATGACACGCGCTTCTTCCTCGCTCGCCATACAGGCGGAGAGCCGGAGCTGACCCGCGAGCACACGGCGTTCGCCTGGCTCGACCCGGCCGACGCGCTGGCACGCTTTGCCGCCGGCCGCCTGCCGATGCTCTTTCCCACCCGCACCACGCTCGAGCTTCTCGACCGGTTCGGTTCGTTGGACGAGGTCTTCCACGCCTTTCAGGGGCGCATGGTGAAGCCGATCCTGGCCGAGCTGATCTTCGAGGCCGGCCGGGTTCGCCCGGCCCCCGTCGTGCTGGAGTAGCTTTCCTGAGATGACGGCCAGCCAACTGGGTGAGGAGGTGGGTGTGGTGGTGGCGGACAACCCGGGGCCGCTGACGCTGGATGGCACCCGCAGTTACAGGATCGGGGCCCGGCGGGCGGTCTTGTTGGATCCAGGTCCGGATCGGCCGGAGGGCATCGACCGGCTCGTCGAGCTGGTCGGGGAGGCCGTCGTGGAGTGGGTCTGCCTGACCCATGCCCACCACGATCATGCGGCTCTGGCTTCGAAGGCGGCCGAGGAGTTCGGAGCATCTCTGGCGGCGTCGCCGCAGACCCTGGCCCGTATCGGGCTGGAGGGACGACCGCTCGGCGATGGCGACCGAGTGGAGGTCGACGGTGGCTCGGCCCATCTCGACGTTGTGGAAACCCCGGGACATTCGGCCGACTCGCTGAGCTTCTGCCTGCAACCAGCTCGCTGGCTGTTCACCGGCGACACGGTGCTCGGAGAGGGCTCGACCCTGGTGGCGCCGCCGGACGGAAACATGAGCTCGTACATGGCGAGTCTCAGTCGTCTCATCTCGCTGAGACCAGAGCGCATCCTGCCCGGACACGGCCCCCCCGTGGCCGAAGCGGAAGCGCTCCTGGAGGACTATCGCCGCCACCGTCTCGAGCGTGAGCGCCAGATCCGCGATGCCCTCGAGGCGGGAGCAAGGTCGTTGGATGCGATCAGGCGGCGTGTCTACCCCGAGCTTCAGGCCGGGCTGGAATCGGCCGCCGAGGGCGCCGTTCGAGCTCACCTGGCTCACCTGGCCGAGCGGGGGCTGCTGCCGCCCGGCTTCGACATGGGCGGTGAGCTCTGACTTCTCGGCGTTCGGGTGGTGGCGGCCGCCGTGGCCTCTCGTTGGGCGTCGTCTTCCTCACCGTCGTCATCAACCTCATCGGCTTCGGCATTGTCCTGCCACTCCTGCCGTTCTTCGCCACGGACTTCGGGGCGAGCCCGCTCGCGGTCGGAGGCATCATCGGCGCCTACTCGGCGATGCAGTTCGTCTTCGCGCCGATCTGGGGCCGGATTTCGGACCGTCATGGACGCCGGCTGCCGCTGATCCTCGGACTGCTCGGGACCGCCGGGTCGTATGTCGTCTTCGCGCTGGCCGGCAGCATCTGGGTCCTCCTGCTCTCGCGCATCGTGGGCGGCGTGATGGGCGCCACGATACCGGTCGCGCAGGCCTACGTGGCCGATCGAAGTCCGAAAGAAGGTCGGGCGAAGGCGATGGGGCTCATCGGCGCGGCCTTTGGTATCGGTTTCATCATCGGTCCTGCGATCGGCGGGTTCATGAGCCGGTGGGGGTACGCCCTTCCCGGGTTTGTTGCCGCCGGACTCAGCCTTCTGGCGGCGTTGGTGGCGATCGCCTTCCTTCCGGAATCGCTTCCGGTCGAGAGGAGGGTGAAGCCGGACGGATCGTCTCGGACCTCGAGCGTACGGGCAGCGGGCGAGCAGCTCCGCGTCCTGGCCCAGACACTGGGTGACGACCGTTTTCGCGGTCCGATCGGAGCCACGCTTCTCGCCAACACCGGGATCGCCGCCTACACCACCATCTTCCCGCTGCTGCTGGACAACCCGATCGGGATGAGCGCCGCTGAGGCGGGCGCCTTCTTCGCCTTCGCCGGAGTGGTGTCGGCCGTGACTCAGGGCGGGCTTGTCGGTCCGGTCGTCCAGCGCCTGGGCGAGAGGCGCACGGCGATATCCGGCACCGCCGTCGTGGTGCTCGCGCTCATCGTCCTCCCCTGGGCCCCCGGCACGAACGGGATCCTGGCGTCACTTGCCCTTCTGGGCGTGGGCTGGGGGCTCTTCAACCCCTCGTTGCTCGCCATCCTGTCCAGTCGGGCGGACGACGCGGATCAGGGGAGCGTGCTGGGGGTGAACCAATCGGCCAGCGCGCTCGCGAGGGTCGTTGGTCCGGCGGCGGGCGGGTGGGCGTTCGGCGCTCTCGGTTACACGATCGCGTTTCACGTCGCAGCAGCGCTCCTGGCGGCGGCAGCGCTATGGCTCCTGGCGCTAAAGGAACGGCCCTCTCCATCCGCCGTAGAAACCGAGGGTGCGTAGGTTGACGACCGGAGGAGAGATGGAACGGCCGCGTACGCTGGGTGAGCTGAAGAGATCGGGATACACGCCTCGCTCGGTCAAGGAAGAGCTGCGGGCCAACCTGAGGCGCCGGCTGAAGGAAGGCGGCCCGCTGTTTCCGGGGATCATCGGCTACGACGAGAGCGTGATCCCGGGAATCGCCCATGCAATCCTCTCCCGCCACAACTTCATCCTGCTCGGTCTCCGGGGACAGGCGAAGAGTCGGATCCTGCGCGCCCTCGTGGGGCTTCTGGATGACGAGATACCGGTCATCGAGGGGTCGGAGGTCAACGACGACCCGCTGGCTCCGATCAGCCGGTTCGGTCGAGTGCGGGTGGAGGAGCGAGGCGACGATACGCCGGTGAGCTGGGTTGGTCGTGACAGCAGATACGTGGAGAAGCTGGCGACCCCCGACGTCACCGTGGCCGACCTCATCGGCGACCTGGACCCGATCCGCGCCGCGCGAGGCGGGCACGTTCTGTCCGACGAGCTGAACATCCACTTCGGCCTGCTTCCGCGTGCGAACCGCGGCATCTTCGCACTCAACGAGCTGCCGGACCTCGCCGGAAAGGTGCAGGTGGCCCTGTTCAACGTCATGCAGGAAGGGGACGTGCAGATCAAGGGCTTCCCGGTGCGCCTGCCTCTGGATGTGCAGCTCATCTTCACGGCGAATCCCGAGGACTATACCGCCCGGGGCAAGATCATCACGCCGCTGAAGGACCGGGTCGGCTCCGAGGTGATCACCCACTATCCGCGAGAGCTGGGTACGGGCATCGCCATCACCGGCCAGGAGGCGCGGCTCGACCGCGAGATCGACGTGGTGATGCCCGCCTTCGTGAAGGAGATCGTCGAACGAGTCGCCTTCGCCGCCCGGGCCGACAAGCGAGTGGACCAGCGCTCCGGGGTGAGCCAGCGGATGCCGATCACGGTGACCGAGAACGCGGTATCGGCTGCCGAGCGACGAGCGCTCCTGCTCGGGGAAGAGCAGGCGACCGTACGCCCCGCCGACATTTACGCCGCCGTGCCGTCGATCACCGGCAAGCTGGAGCTGGAGTACGAAGGCGAGCTCCAGGGAGCCGAGCGGATCGCCTTCGACCTGATCGCCGAAGCGTGCGAGGCAACGTTCGAGGAGTACTTCGAGGAGGAGGATGCCGCGCCCGTCATCGAGTACTTCGATCTGGGGGGCATGCTGCGGATCTCCGAGATGAGCCGTGGCGGCGCGCTGGTCGAGGGCTTCTCCACCGTGGCGGGACTGCTCCCGCTCGGCGTGGCGTCCGGCATCGTGGCGGAAGATGCGGGGGCCGGGGAGGTGGCCGCGGCCTGCGAGCTGGTCCTTGAAGCCATGCACTCGAAGCGGAAGATCAGTCGAACCGATTCAGGCTACGAGCGACTACCCTCCCGGCGTCGGCCCGGCGCCGGCGATTCGCCGTTCGGCGGAGGGCTGGCCTAAGCGCCGGTTCGAGTGCGACCCGTCGACCTCAGGCGGTCGATGATAGTGTGGCTGGCGGCGGGGAAGGCGTAATCGCCGAGCGTTCCCGGCTCCACCCAGCGGACCTCGGAGGCGGCGCGTGGACGTGCCCGGCCGGAGAGGTACTCGGCCTCGTGGAAGTGGAGGGTGACGCGGAAGTGGCTGTACGCGTGATCGACCCGGTCGATGAGAGCACCCACTCGCACCTCGACGCCGACCTCCTCCATGAGCTCTCGCTTCACCGCCGCCGCTGCCGATTCGCCTGATTCCAGCTTGCCGCCCGGAAACTCCCCACAGCCCACCGAGCAACCCCGACGGTGGCCGCCGCGCGATGAGGACCCTTCCTTCCCGCCACACGACGCCTACCCCGACCGTCTGGTGCGGAAGCCGCGGGCGCGAGGCCGCCGGGGGCCGGTCGGCAACCGAGCCACGGGCGAGCGCGAGGCAGTGCACGGACAGCGGGCAGGACTCGCAGTCGGGAGCTCGAGGGGTGCAGAGCACGGAGCCGAGGTCCATCATCGCCTGATTGAGGGCCGCGGCGCGCCCGGGCCGGGCCTCGATCAGCGTCCGGGCGGCGGCTTCCAGACGTCCGGCAGTAGGCCGAGCGATGTCGAAGGTACGGCTGAGGACGCGCCGCACGTTGCCGTCGACAGCCGGCTCATCGCGGCCAAAGGCCAGGCTGGCGATCGCGCCGGCCGTGTACGGGCCGATCCCGGGAAGCAGCCGCAGCCTCTTCGGATCCTCCGGCAGCCGGCCTCCGTAGGCGGCCATGACCTCCCGCGCAGCGGACCGTAGGTTTCGCGCCCGCCCATAGTATCCCATCCCCTCCCACGCTTTGAGGACTTCGTCGAGGCTGGCGTCCGCCAACGATGAGAGGGTGGGGAATCGCGCCAGGAAGCGATCGTAATAGCCGAGCACGGTGGCGATCTGCGTCTGCTGGGCCATCACCTCCCCGACCCAGACGCGATAGGCGTCGCTGGAGTGCCTCCACGGAACCTGCCGATCGTCGGGCCGAAACCACCCGAGCAGCTGATCGGCAAGGTCGCGCTGATCGGCGAGATTGCCGGGCTCGGCGAGGGAGGTCCTACGGCTCACGGAGCGGATACTCGCCGTCGAAAATCCGGCGTGCGGGTCCCTTGAGTCGGATCGGCCTGCGGTGTGTCTCCGCGCTCGCGGTCCCGCCACCGTCCTCCAGAAGGGTCACCTCCAGGATCTCCCCGCTCCTGGTGTGGAGCGTCAGTGTCCGCTCCGTCAACCCGGCCTCGTGCAGGGCCAGAGCGGCGGCCATCGCGCCGCTGCCGCACGCCAGCGTCTCGGCTTCCACTCCTCGCTCGTAGGTCCGGATCGAGACCTCGGCGGAGCCATCGCGCACCACGAGATCCACGTTGGCTCCGGAAGCGCCCAGGGAAGGGTCGAATCGGATGGGCGCGGCCAGGGCCTCGATCTCCCGCTCCGGCATCGTCTCGATCGGAATCACGAGGTGGGGTGTGCCCACCTGTACGAGCCATCCCGTCTTTGGCCCGCCGTCGTACGTCACGCTCACGGATCGCTCGACCCAGATCTCCATCTCGTAGTCGAGGGCGACGCTCTCGCCCGTGACGCTCGCCCGAACGACCCCCGCCGAGGTCCGGATCGCGATCGCGGTTCCGGAGGTCAGGCCCCGCTGGCGCGCGAAGCGAGCGACGCAGCGCGTCCCGTTCCCGCAGGTGGAGAACTCCGATCCATCCGGGTTGAAGAATCGGGCGGCCACGCGGTCCTGGCCGCGCGGTTCCACGACGATGAGACCATCCACTCCGACGCCCGTGGAACGCGGACAGATGAGTCGGGCCAGATCGGAGGGCTCGCACGAGCTCAGATCCGAGGCGAGTGCGATCGCAAAATCGTTTCCGGCTCCGCTATACTTGCTGAACGGGACCGAGGAGACGTCTGGTGGCACAGCAGCTACCCGGAGCGGTTATTAGTCTCGAGGAACCTACCGTCGGGAGAAGGTCGTGAGAACCACCACCTATGAACAGTACCGGGGCGGTCTCCTCGATGCCCTGAACCTGCAGGAGCTCCTCGACAAGCTCTCTGATTTCCTCCTCGACTCGGGATTCGGCGGTTGGAGCTGGAACCCGTTGACCGGCGAGCCGGAAGAGTCGGACAGCCTCGACGCGCTGAAGGACGCCATCCTCCGGGCGTTGATGGAGAGTGGCGACCTCACCCCCGAGATGCTCGAAGCCCTGCGCGGCGGTGAGCCGGATGAGGAGGCGGCGGAGGCCATCGCGCGCATGCTCGATGAGATCGTGGGGCGGCTCGTCGAGGCGGGGT
>JAUWDL010000258.1 GCA_030608825.1 Gemmatimonadales bacterium | reverse complement strand
GGCCATCTGGCTGCGGCAGGAGTTCTCGAAGCAGATGAACAGCAGCCGGATCGGCCCGCCATCCTCTGCAATCTCTTCTGGGATCTCTTGGGTCACTTGGCTTCCCCACTCCTCGAGTTGCCCGGGTTGGCACCGATGCTTCCAGCGGGAGCGGTCAAGCTCTAGCTTCTAGGCGCGCGAGCGTCCAGGTGCAACCACGCAGTCCCCCCGGGTATCGGTGAATGCTGCTCATCAAGCAGATCGTCCAGCTGGGAGCTGTCGTCCTCGTCTTCGCCGCGACGTTCTACTTCCTCCTTCCCAAGACCAGGATCTATCCCAGCTCCTGGACGCCGCCGGTGGCCCCCGCCTACGAGGGAGCCTACGCGCCGAACGATCACCTGGCTTCGATCGAACGGCTGGGATCCGGTGCCGGGATCGGGCCCGAAGACGTGGCGGTGGATGGCCGCGGACGGATCTACGCCGGCATGAGCGACGGCCGCATCGTACGGACGAACCCCGACGGCAGCGGAGCGGAGGATTTCGCCGACACGGTGGGAAGACCGCTGGGTCTGGATTTCGACAACGCCGGCAACCTCATCGTCGCCGACGCGTACCAGGGCCTCCTGTCGATCGCACCGGACGGAACGATCCGCCGCCTCGCCAGGGGACACGGCGGGCGGCCGTTTCGCCTCACGGACGACGTCGACGTGGCGCCCGACGGAACGATCTATTTCACCGACGCTTCGGACCGGTTCTACCTGAACGACTACGTGCTCGACCTCCTGGAGCACCAGCCCAACGGCCGCCTTCTCTCCTACGATCCCCGCACGGACAGCGTCACGGCCGTTCTGTACCCGCTTTACTTCGCCAACGGGGTAGCGGTGAGCCCGAAGGGAGATTTCGTGCTCGTCGTCGAGACAGGGCGCTACCGCGTCATGCGCTACTGGCTGAAGGGCCCACGCCGAGGCGAAAGCGAGATCTTCATCGAGAACCTCCCGGGCTTTCCCGATGGGATATCGTCGGATGGCCGGGGCACCTACTGGTTGACGCTGGTATCCCCGCGGAACCGGACCATCGACTACCTCCTCCCCCGACCGACGGCCCGGAGGCTGCTGGCGCGCCTGCCGCGCAAGTTGCAGCCGGCGCCGAAGCGTTATTCGTTCGTCCTCGGGCTGGACGGCGACGGGAACGTGGTGCAGAACCTCCAGGATCCGAACGGCGGCTTCGCGCAGATCTCGAGCGTGGAGCGCTACGGCGACGACCTCTATTTCGGGAGCCTCGACGAGAACGCCATCGGGCGGCTGCCGGCTCCGTAGCCTCTCTCCAAAACCCCTCTCGAACCCTCCTCCCGCGCTAGCCTGTTTCGCGGGAACCCTTGAGTCGACGGCGAAACCCTGCCATAACAGTGGGCCACCTGCCACGATTCGGTGGCCCCTTCAGAACGAGAAGAGCGATTGAAAGAGGAACGTGCCGTCCGGCTCCGGGAGTACGGGCTGACGATAGGGACCATGGGCTCGAACGCGGCCCAGACCCTCATCATCGCCCTGCTTCCCGTACTCCTCTTTCGATATACGTCCTCCGCCGCCCTGATCGGCGCGGTGATCGGCGCCGAGGGCTTGTTGGCGATCCTGGTGCCGTACTGGATCGGCTACATGAGCGACCATCTCCCGAGCGCCCTGGCCCGCCGGTTCGGGAGGCGCGCGCTCTTCCTCTGGATATCCGCGCCGCTGATGACGGCCACGCTCGTGGCCGTGCCCTTCCTCCACGGGTTCTGGCCGCTGGCCGCGGCAGGGATTCTCTTCTTCGCCGCGCTTCAGGGATTCGTCACTCCGCTTTGGGCGCTGCTGATCGACGCCGTCCCGGACGAGCGCCGGGCGAGGGTCCAGGGGGTCCGCGGCGCCTTCCAGGCTCTGGGGCTCGCTTTCGGTCTTATCGTGGGCGGGATCCTGTTCGAGCTCTGGGAGCCGTTGCCGTTCGTGGTGGCCGGCTTCGTCCTGCTCCTTTCGACCTGGTTCACGGTGCTCTCCGTTCCGAGCGACCGGGACCACGGGCCAACGACGCACGTACCCAAGAAGAAGGCGGCCGTTTGGCGGCGTCTTCTCAAACGGAGAGAGATCCGTTGGTTCCTCATCGCCAACGGGCTGTGGAACGGAGCGATCGATGGGATCCGGCCCTACATCTTTCTCTACGCCGGAGTGGTGTTCGGCATCTCGGTGGGTGCCACGTCCGGACTCCTCGTCTTCCTGCTCCTGGGCGTCGGCTTCGGCGCCGTGGCGGTGGGTCGGTTGAGCGACGTCGTCGGTCGGACCCGGCTGCTGGGGATCTCAGCCACCCTGTGCGGCATCGCGATGCTCGTGGCGTACTTCCCGCGTACCTCGGGCGGCATCATCTGGCTGCTGGCCGCCTCGGGCCTGGCCGCCGCTTCCTTCATCGCCCTGCCGTTCCCGGTCTTCGCGAAGCTCGCGGGCGACGAGGCGCCGGGCAGGCAGACCGCGCTCTTCATCGTCTCAGTGGGGGTCTCGCGGGTCGTGGCCCCCATCGTCGTCGGAGCGGCGATCGATATCGGCGCACGATTCGATCCCGAGCTCAGGGGCTATCCCCTCATGTGGGTCGCCGCGGGATCGATGGCCCTGCTCAGCGTGCCGGCACTCCTCAAGGCCGTCTCGGCTGCCCGCGCACCTTAGGCAGCTCCGGCAGACCGATCGGGCGTCTCGCCTGCACCCGCGCGGCCAGCCCGAGGACCGCAGCTTCCCCGAAGGGGCCCGCCGCGATCTGGAGGCCGACCGGAAGCCCATCGGGATCGAGCCCGGCCGGCACCGACGCCGCCGGGAGCCCGGTGAGGCTCAACAGGAACGTGGGGGCGATCCAGTCGATGTAGCTCGTCATCTCCCGGCCGCCGATGGTGCCGGGGTAGTTCTCCTCTACGGGGAAGGGCGGCACGGCGACGCAGGGAGTGAGCAGGGCATCGAAACGCTCGAAGAACTCCCCCATCCGCTCCCACAACCGGGAACGGGCGCGCTCGGCAGCCCCGAGCCGCTCGGGCGAACCCTCCAGGCCGGCACGGATGTTACCGGCCAGGTTCTCGCCCAGCAGATCGAGCCGATCGAGCAGCGCGTGGTGGTGGGCCACCATCCAGTAGCCACGCAGCGTCAGGAACGCCTCGCGGGCGAACGAGAGGTCCAACTCGACCTCCTCCACGCTCACCCCCTCGTCGCTCAGGTCGAACGCGGCGGCCCTGCAAGTCCCCTCGACCCGCTCGTCCACTCCGATCGCCGCGATGTCGGGACAGTAGGCGAGCCGGAGTGCCGCGGGGCCCGCGGCCATGCGGCTCACGGCGTCGACCAGCCCCGTCGCCGAGCCGGGCTGGTTGATGGGCGTGAGCGGGCTCGGTCCGCCCACCCCTTCCATCATCAGAGCCACGTCCTCTGCCGTGCGAGCCATG
>JAUWDL010000398.1 GCA_030608825.1 Gemmatimonadales bacterium | reverse complement strand
TCAGCGACGTCTGGGTCTCGGTGAACCTCTCTCGGTTGCAGTTCGAACTGCCCGATTTCGTCGATGAAGTGACGCGCATCCTGGACTCGACGGGAGCCCTGCCGGCGCGGCTGAGGGTCGAGGTGGACGAGGCGACCTGGTTCAGAGCACGTCGCCCGCTTCGGCGGCTTCGAGATCTCGGCATCGCCGTCGCGATCGACGGCTTCGGCGAGCGATTCGGCGCCCTGGGCGCTCTGCGGCGTCTGCCCGTGGACGCCATCAAGATCAACCGGCGCCTGGGCTTCAGCCCGTTCGGGAGCGAGAGCACCTCTTCGGCCGTCGCTTCGTTCGTCGGGCTGGCCTCCGGCTTGGGTCTCGAGGTCACCGCCGTGGGGATCGAGAACGGCGGCGAGTTGAGAGGTCTCAAGGCCCTGGGTTGCCCCACCGGTCAGGGTTTCCACCTCTCTCCGCCGCTGAGCGACGAGGCGCTACGCGACTGGACGGCGGGCCGCGGCCGGGCACGAGCCCAGGGCTCGCTCGCCTGAGCTCTCGGGCCAGACGCCTGCCGATGGCCGGAGCGGGCACCGGTAGCTAGACGCCTGCCGACGACGGCCGGAGGTCGGGAGCTGGATCGGGACTCAACGGCGCTTCCGCTTCCGCCGCCTCGGTCGCCTGATGCACCTCGAAGAAGAAGTGAGCGGCGCCCACCAGATCCACGATGCCCGCCCTCTCGAGGACGTCTCGAACCGGGCCTTTCACCCCGACGAAGAAGAACCGGATCCCGGCGGCGCGGAACTCCTCGACGATCTCCTTGAGTGCGTGCGCGGCCGTCGAGTCGATCTGATTCACCGGGTAGGCGTCGAGCACGAGCGTGTCGAGCGCCGGGTCTCGATCGGCGATCTCGCGCAGCTTGTCCTTCAGAAAGCCGGCGTTCCCGAAGAAGAGAGGAGCGTCGACCCGAAAGACGACGACGCCACTCCGCACGAGCGCCTCGGGGTGCCGGCGGACGTTGCGGAACGTCGCCGTGCCCGGCAGCCGGCCCATGACCGCCGTGTGCGGCCGGTAGCTCTCGTGCACGAGGACGATGAGGGACGCGACGACGCCCAGCAGGATGCCCTGCTCGATCCCCAGGGCCAGGGTCGCCGCGAACGTCATGGCCATGAGGAAGAAGTCCCGACGCTTCACGTGCCAGAGGAAGCGCGCCTCCCTCCAGTCTATCAGCCCCGACACGGCCACCATGACGATCGCTGCGAGAACGGCGTTCGGCAGGTAATGGAACAGCGGGGTCAGGAAGAGCAGCGTGAGGGCGATGACGCCGGCCGCGAAGAGCGAGGAGAGCGTCGTACGCGCGCCGGCCCGATCGTTCACCGCCGTGCGGGAGAAGCCGCCCGTCGTCGGGTACGCCCGGAAGAGGGAGCCCGCCATGTTCGCCAGCCCGAGGGCCACCAGCTCCTGGCTCGCGTCCACCTCGTAGCGGTCGCGGCTCGCGTACACCTTCGCGACGGCGATCGACTCCATGAAGCCCACCATCGAGATGATCAGGGCCGTGGGCAGCAGCGCGCGCAGGTCGGCGGCCGACACCGATGGCATGCTGGGCGACGGGAGGCCTCCGGGGACGTCGGTCACGATCCGGACGCCGACCGCGTCGAGCGAGAGCGCCCCGACCGCGACCGTTCCCAGCACGACGACGGCGAGCGGAGCCGGGAAGCTCGGCCTCCATCGCCTCAGTGCCACGAGGATCGCGATGGCGGCGGCGCCGATCGCCATCGTGATCGCGTGGGTGGAGCCGGCCTGCCGAACGGCGCTCACGATGATGGTGTGAACCTGGGTCGATCGGGGCAGCGCGATCCCCAACAGGTGCTTCAGCTGGCTGAACCCGATGATGAGCGCCGCCGCGGCCGTGAAGCCGGTGAGCACGGGGTGCGAGAGGAAGTTCACCAGGAAGCCGAAGCGGGCGAGCCCGAGGGCGAGCTGGATCACGCCCACCATGGCGGCCAGGAGGATGGCCAGGGCGACGTAGCGCTCCGGGTCGGCTCCCGCGAGGGGAGCGACTCCCGCGGCGACCAGCAGGGAGACCATCGCCACGGGGCCGACGGAGAGCGGGCGCGACGTGCCGAAAAGCGCGTACACGGCAAGAGGCACCAGCGCCGCGTAGAGCCCGTAAATCGGCTCCAGCCCCGCGATGAGGGCGTATGCCATCCCCTGTGGGATGAGCATGACCCCCACCGTCAGGCCGGCGGAGAGATCACCTCTCAGCTTGCCGCCGTCGTACGCCGGCAACTGGCCCGCGATCGGGACGAGCCGCCTCAGGAGCGCTGCCACGGATCGACCCCCGTGGGGTGTCGGCTCAGACCGCGACGGGCTTTGCCGTCTCGGTCGTCTCCAGCGGGCCGATCGCCGGGTAGTCGGCGATGAAGTCATCCACGTAACGCACGTCGAATCCCTGGCGCTTCAGGTAGGACGCGGCCGCCGCCGCCCGGGATCCGGTCCGGCAGTAGACGAGCAGCGTCTCGTCCTTGGGGATACCGCTCTCGTACTCCGGAAGCCTCGTATACGAGGTGTTGAGCGC
>JAUWDL010000172.1 GCA_030608825.1 Gemmatimonadales bacterium | reverse complement strand
CCAGCGAGCGCGCGAGGTCCGGCTGCCGCAGCACCGTCCCGCGGGCGGGCGGAAGACCATCCGGCAGAAAGATCGCAGCCGTCGCGGGAAAGCGGCTGAACCTCTTCACCTGCGCGGTCAGGGCGTCGTGGAGGCGCTTTGGCACGGGGAAGCCATCGGCCGCCAGGCGACGGGCCGGCTCCAACAGCCGGTCCCAGGCGAGCCGGCCGAAGCGACGGTGCGCCTTCGCCATCCCGGCGACGGAGCCGGGGACCCCGGCGGCCAGATGGCCGGTCCGGCTGGAGGCGCCGACCTTTCCGTCGTCGTCCACGTACATGTCGCGCCGGGCCGCGAGCGGCGCCCGCTCCCGGAAGTCCAGGGTCGCCTCTCGTCCATCCGCCGTGCGGACGACCATGAAGCCGCCGCCTCCAAGGTTGCCCGCCTGCGGATAGACGACGGCGAGGGCGAAATGCACCGCCACGGCCGCGTCGATGGCGTTGCCTCCTTCCCGCAGAACCGCCAGGCCTGTGGCGCTCGCCAGGCTGTCCGTGCTCACGACCATCCCCCGAGAGCCCGCGGCGGACGGCCGGTCGGCCGGGAAAGGCCAACCCGCGGGGAAGAGGGCGGTGCTCGTGTCGGCCCGCTCGGCCGTCGTCGCCTGGGTTCCGACCGGAGCGGGATCGGCCGCGGAGCCGGTGGCCCACGCCGTCTGGCTGCCGAGCGTGATGAGTGATCCCAGGGCCAGGAGGGCCAGGGAGGAGAGGCGGCGGGCTATCGACATGCGTTCAATCTCCGACATGCGTTCAATCTCCGTTCACGCCGACGCGGGGGCATATCCCGGCGATTTCACACCGCCCGCACTCCGGACGCCTGGCGCGGCAGGTGGAACGCCCGTGCCGGATGAGCTGGATGTGGAGGGAGAAGCGGAGATCCGGAGCGACGATCTCGTTCAGTATCTCGTGGGCCTTCTCGGGCGACGCGTTCGGCGGCACGAGCCCGAGGCGCTTCGCGAGCCTGTGGACGTGAGTGTCGACCGGCATGACCGGGCGTCCGAGAGAGAAACAGAGGACGCAAGCGGCCGTCTTCGTCCCGACGCCCTTGATCGATGTGAGGTAGTCCAGGGCTCGGTCATCGGGCAGGTCCCGGAGGTGATCCAGGCTCGGTACCCCCTTCTTGCCGAGCGCCTCGAGCACTCTCAGGATCGTCTCGCTCTTTTGGGTGGCCAGGCCCGCGGAACGGATCGTCTGCTCCAGCGGCTCACGGCCCTTCGCACGCACCTCGTCCCACCCGGCATAGCTCTCCTGCAGGTTCGCCCAGGCTCGATCGCGATTCACGTCGGAAGTGTTCTGGCTGAGGATCGTGAGGATCAGCTCGTCCAGCGGGTCGAGGCGTGGCTTCCGCGCGTCCCCATAGCTGGCGCGCAGCTCCTCTTCGATCCGTTCGGTGAGGCGCGTTGCCGCCTCCGGGCTAACCGGTCTCACGCTCCTATCGGCCGTTCGTCGGGGCTCATACCTTCCGCTTCATCGTCCGGCCCGCAGGCGTGCTCGCCCGACGGCCGGAAGCACCCTCGAAGTTAGAGGGCGGCTATCGGCCGGCAAAGGAGGAGTCGATTTGGGGAAGGACCCTCGTCTGACCGAGGCCGGCAACCCCGCCACGGCGCGGATCGTTCGAGCCTCGGCCAGGGAGATCGTCGTGCTGATCAACTCCGAGGATGCTCGTGTCGCGCCGGCCGTGGCCCGCGAGTCCGAGGCGATCGCTCGCCTGATCGACGAGGTCGAACGGAGGATCCGCATCGGGGGTCGGCTGATCTACGTCGGGGCGGGCACGAGCGGACGGCTCGGAGTCCTGGATGCGTCGGAATGCCCCCCCACCTTCGGCACGGACCCGGAGCTCGTGAGAGGCGTGATCGCCGGAGGGGCACCTGCCCTCGAGGCGAGCCTGGAAGGGGTCGAGGACGACGAAGCGGCCGGCAGCGCAACCATCGAGGCGCTCGCGGTCGGTTCGGAGGACTTCGTGCTCGGCATCGCGGCGTCCGCCACGACGCCCTTCGTCCAGGCTGCGCTCGCCGAGGCCCGGCAGCGGGGGGCGAGGATCGGACTTCTGAGCTTTACCCCGCCACCGAAGAGCCTGGCACGGCTCGCGGATGTGACCATCACGCCGATCGTCGGCCCGGAGGCCATCGCCGGCTCCACCCGGATGAAGGCGGGAACGGCGACGAAGCTCGTCCTGAACACGCTGACGACGGGCGTGATGGTCCGCCTCGGCAAGGTGCATCGCAACCTGATGGTGGATCTGCAGGCGGTGAGCCGGAAGCTCGTGGGTCGCAGCATCCGCATCGTCCGTGAGGTGAGCGACGTCGACGAGGATACCGCCCGGCGGCTCCTGGGCGCCGCCGGTGGATCCAGCAAGATCGCGATCGCCATGCACGAGCTGCGGGCTTCCCGGGCCGTGGCCGAGCGTGTCGTGGATGAGTGCAGCGGGTTATTGGGCGAGGCGATCGAGCGCTACGCGGACGGTCCGCTGCCATACTACGCGGGCTATCCGGAGACCTTTGGCGACGAGGACACCCGCCTTCTCGCCGCGCGCCTTCGCGCCGCGCCCGATCGCCTGCGAAGGGCCGTCGAGCACGAGCCCCCGCCGGAGAGGCGAGCTGCCCGGTGGGGCGCGCGGGAGCACCTGGCCCACCTCATCGAGTGCGAGACCCTCACCTTCCGGCCTCGTGTCGACAGGATCCTGGAGACGGAGGAACCGGGGTTCGAGGACTGGGAGCCCTCTCCCGACCCTCCGGCAGAAGGGGACGCGGAGCAGCTCCTCGACCTCTTCCAGACCGAGCGATCACGGACGTGTGCTCTGCTCGAACCGCTGAGCGATCGGGGATGGGCTCGCTCCGCCACCATCGGAGACGAGCGCGTCACGCTGTACCAGTTCCTTCGCGGCGTCGCCCACCATGACGAAGCGCACGCCATCAGGATCCGCGAGCGGATTCACTCGGACCTCATGAGCCCGCCGGCCGGGTCGGTGAGCGTCCTCTCCGAGCCGAGGCGCTGAGGGCTTGCTCTACGCCGGCGTGATGTCCGGTACATCCCTGGACGGCGTCGATGTAGCCGTAGCGGAGCTCACGGGGGAGGAGGAGAGCCCGAACGAGGCCTCCCTGGTCGGCTTCCGGACCGTTCCCTACGGAGAGCCGTTCCGCGACAGGCTCGCGGCGGCCGTGGAGGGTGCGCGAGCGGATGAGCTCTGCCGGCTGAACTTCGAGCTGGGCCGGCGTCTCGCCGAAGCGGTCGAGATCACGCTCGCCGACCTGGCCCTGGCACCGGGAGCGCTGGTCGCGATCGGCAGTCATGGTCAGACGATCTGGCATGACCCTCCCGCCGATGCACCCGGAAGCACCCTGCAGCTGGGAGAGCCGGCCGTGATGGCGGAGATCCTCGGCGTCCCGGTCGTGGCCGACTTCCGTGTCCGTGACATGGCGGCGGGCGGACACGGAGCGCCCCTCACCCCGTACTTCGACTGGCTGCTGCTCTCCTCGCCGACGGTTTCCAGGGTCGTTCAGAACATCGGCGGGATGGCGAACGTGACCTGGTTGCCGGCGAGCGACGAGACCCGGAGGCGCGATCGGATCGCCTTCGACACCGGACCTGGCGTCGCGTTGATCGATCAGGCGGTGCGCGAGCTCACGGCCGGCGAGGAGGCCTACGATCGCGACGGAGAGCGTGCGGCCAGAGGCCGGAGCCTGGACGGCCCTCTCGGCGAATGGCTGGAGGATCCTTTCTTTCGGCTTTCCCCGCCCCGAAGCACCGGTCGGGAGCGCTTCGGCGCCCCGCGTCTCAGGGAGTGGCTCGAGCGGCATTCCGAGCAGCGCGACGAGGATTTGATCGCGACACTGACGGAGCTCACGGCGCGCACGATCGCCGGGGGCTACCGGCTGGCCGAGCTCGAGCCCGAGGAGGCCTACCTGTGCGGCGGCGGGGCCAGGAACCCGTCGATCCGGGAGAGACTCCAACGGCTGCTGCCCGACGTCTCGATCCTGCCCCTGGATGCGCTCGGCTGGGATGGCGATGCCCGGGAGGCCGCCGCCTTCGCTCTGCTGGCCCGCCAACACCACCTGGGGATACCGATCGACCTGGGGTGGGCGACCGGCGCCCCGGGATCCCGCGTCCTGGGAAAGTGGGTCCCGGCGTGAGCTCAGCCTCACCAGCCCTCCTTCTTATCGAAGCCCTGCGTCTCGACCGCGAGCCCGTGGATGAGGCTCGGCGACAGGCGCTCGAGGCTCTGGAGCTGGGTGTGGGAGGCTTCATCCTCTTCGGGGGTCGGGCCGCGGAGGTGGCTCTCCTCCTGGAAGAGATTACGGCGGCCGCGGGCCGTGCCCTCTGGTTTGCGGCCGACCTCGAGCGCGGGGCCGGCCAGCAGTTCGCCGGCCTTACCTCGCTGCCTCCTCCCGCGGCCCTGGCTCGCGCTCCCGATCCCGTCGAGGCGGCTCGTGTGGCCGGAGAGATCACCGGGAGAGAAGCCAGGGAG
>JAUWDL010000380.1 GCA_030608825.1 Gemmatimonadales bacterium | reverse complement strand
CCGCAGCTCGCGCCCTCGACTCATGTACGGCTCGAGGGAACGGTCGTAGCAGGCGACGTGAAAGCGCTCTCGTCCCGGATCGTCCGCCAGGCAAATCAACGAACTGCCCGCAGATCCTTCACGGAGCGTTGCAAACGCGCCGCCGGTGCTGTATCCAAGTACCGCGGCGCCGTCCCGCAAGGATGGAGGAGCGGCGAGAACCGCTTCAGCGATCTGTTCGTCGGCCGGCTTGGACTGCACCGAGCTCTGTGGCTCGCACGCCGCGAGCGCGCACAGAACGGTCAGACACCAGCTGACAGTGGCGATTCGGCGCATATGCACAACTCCGGGATCCGAGGGTCGCGTCAATCAAGGCCCTCGATAACGCTAGCACGTGCACGGAGAGGATGCACGGGAGCCCGCAGCCCCTTGCGGCAGGGGCCTTCCCTCCGCGAGTGTTGCGCCCCTGAGCACGGCGGTCAGCCACCGAGAGGATAGAGGACGGAGTCGATGCCCGAAAAGATCGTGATCGCAGTTCCGCGCGAGAGCGCTCCCGGTGAGACCCGAGTGGCACTCACGCCGGACACCGTTCGCCGTCTCGTCTCCGACGAGGTGGCGGTGCGGGTCGAGCAGGGAGCGGGAGTCCTGGCCGCCTTCCCCGATGAGGCGTACAGCGAAGCCGGAGCGGAAGTGGTGGCCGGACCCGACGGGCTCGCGGAGGCAGACGTTTGGGTGAGGGTGCAGCCGCCGCGTGAACGAGAGGACGGGACCGACGAGGTGGAGATGATCCGTTCCGGCGGCGTGCTCGCCAGTTTCCTCAGCCCCGCGGAATCCCCCGACCTTCTGCGGCGACTGGCCGAGCGCCAGGTCACCGCGCTCTCCATCGAGCTGCTGCCCCGAATCACCCGCGCGCAGCGAATGGATGCCCTCTCCGCGATGAGCACCGTGGCCGGCTACAAGGCTGTCATCATCGGGGCGGACACGCTCGGCAAGCTCTTCCCGCTCCTCATAACGGCCGCCGGCACGCTCTCGCCGGCGCATGTCCTCGTGATCGGTGCCGGCGTTGCGGGTCTCCAGGCGATCGCGACCGCCCACCGACTGGGCGCCGTGGTCGAGGCCTTCGATGTCCGGCCGGACGTGAAGGAGCAGGTGGAGAGCCTCGGCGCCAAGTTCGTCGAGGCCGAGGAGGAACACGAGGTCGGCGGCGGGGAGACCGAGGCCGGCTACGCCGAGGAGCTCTCCGAGGACGAGCAGGAGGCCGAGCGACGACTGCTGGCCAAGCACGTGGCCAAATCGGACGTGGTGATCACGACGGCCCTCATTCCGGGGAAGCCCGCCCCCCTGATCATCACGGAGGAGATGGTGCGGGGCATGCGGCACGGCTCGACCATCATCGACCTGGCGGCCGTGGCGGGCGGCAACTGCGAGCTCACCGAGCCGGGAGAGAGCGTGGAGCGACACGGCGTGATGATCCACGGCGCGACAAACCTCCCCGCCCAGGTCCCGGTCCACGCCAGCCAGATGTACTCACGTAACCTGCAGGCGCTGCTCAACCACCTGATCTCGGAAGAAGGCGTTCAGATCGACCTGGACGACGAGATCACGGGAGCGATCTGCGTGACGCACGCGGGCGACGTGCGGTACGGGGCATGACCCGAAGCCGCCGCGGCCCGCGAGTAGCGAGCGAAAGAGCTCGCGTCGAGAAAGGGATCCAGGGATGACCGGAACGCTGCTTGTCGGCATCTACGTGTTCGTCCTCGCCATGTTCGTGGGCTTCGAGGTGATCACGAAGGTGCCTCCCACACTACATACGCCACTGATGTCGGGCGCGAACGCCATCTCGGGGATCTCCATCGTCGGCGCGCTGGTCATCGCCGGAACCGGCGACTCGCAGATCCTGACGATCATCGGCTTCATCGCGGTCGTCCTGGCGACGATCAACGCGGTCGGCGGCTTCATGGTCACGGACCGGATGCTCCGGATGTTCCGGCGCGACCGTGACACGGAGGGTGCGTCGTGAACTTCGATCTCTATATCTGGCTGGCCTATCTGCTCTCGGCCGTCCTCTTCATCCTCGGCCTGAAGCAACTCAGCTCGCCCGAGACCGCGCGGCGCGGGAACAGGGTCGCCGCCATCGGCATGCTGCTCGCCGTCGTCGCCACGCTACTCGACCGTCAGATCATCGACTTCACCTGGATCCTGATCGGTCTGGTGACGGGGTCGCTGATCGGCGCGATCATGGCGCGTACAGTGAAGATGACGGCGATGCCCCAGATGGTCGCCGTGTTCAACGGCTTCGGCGGAGGCGCCTCGGGGCTCGTCGCGGCGGCCGAGTACGTCCGCCACATGGGGAACCCCGAGCCGCTGGCGACGGACCGGGGCATCTCGATCATGGCCGGGACGTTGATCGGGGGCGTGACCCTCTCCGGGAGCTTCGTCGCGTTCGGAAAACTCCAGGGGATCGCGGAAAAGGCCGCCACCTATCCGCTGCAGAAGACCTTCAACTTCCTGCTGGCCGCTGCGGCCGTGGCCGTTGCGGTCTATCTGATCATCTCGCCGGTGGACGCGAACGGCTATCTAATCCTCGCCGGGCTGGCGCTCGTCCTCGGGATTCTGGTCGTGATCCCGATCGGCGGCGCCGACATGCCGGTCG
>JAUWDL010000295.1 GCA_030608825.1 Gemmatimonadales bacterium | reverse complement strand
AAAGGGAACGAAGGGAAGATTAACCACAAAGTCACAAAGACACGAAGGAATCTTAGTGATTTTGTGATTTAGTGGTAGATCCCACAGATGAGCAAGCTTATCGAGGTGGTTTTTCGGACTTCAGAGATGCCGATCAGTTTCAGGGCTTAGACTTCACTTTCTTGGCGAAGTCGCGGTGGGCGGGAAGGTTCGGCAGACTTTCCGCAGACAGAATGGCTCTCACTATTGCCAGAGCCGTCACTTCGGCGGCGAGGGAGCCGACCTGGGCGAGATTGGCGCCTTCAAAAGTGCCGGTGGAGAGTGAAAAAATCGTATCTCCATCAAAGGGCAGGTGAACGGGTCTGATGGCACGCGCAAATCCGTCGTGACCCATTTGCGCAATCTTCGTCATCTCCGACTTCCTGGGCGAGAAACCCGAGCGGGCGCTGCGCGCCGCCGCGGGACGACACGACGTCGTGGCCATCGAGATTCATGATCCGGCCGAGTTCGATCTTCCGCGGTCCGGCCTCGTGGAGGTCGAGAACCCGGAGACGGGCGTCCGCGAGATCGCGGATCTGGCCGATGCCGGCATGCGCCGCCGCCTGCGAGGCATGGCGGAGGCGCAGCGACAGGAGACGAAGCGCGGGATCCGCCGATCCGGGGTCGACCAGATCGAGCTTCAGACCAACGCCTCCTACGCGCCTGAGCTGGCGGCTTTCTTCGGCGCGCGGGCGCGGGCGCGCCGCCGATGAGACGCGCCGCCCTCGCACCCCTCGCCCTCGGCACCGTCGCGCTGGTTCTGAGCTTCCCCGGCACCTCGGCCGGTCAGGTAGAGGTTCGCGCCGCCGCCGCCCTGTTCCCGGACACGGTCCACGTGGGCCAGCTGTTTCGCGTCGGCGTGACGGTGACGACCCCGCGAGGAGCCGAGGTTCGGCTGCCGGGCGTGCTCGAGACGACCGAAGACCTGGAGCAGGCTGGCGAAGCCGAGATCGGCCGCCGCCGGCCGCGCACCGGAGTCTCCCGCGCCTACTACCGGATGGTGGCGTGGACGGCGGGCGAGCACGAGGTGCCGCCGATCAAGGTGGAGGTGTTCCTCTCGGCGGAAGAGGCCGAGCCGGTGGAGATCCTAGTGCCGGTTCCGACGCTGACGGTGGAGACGGTGCTTCCGGCGGAGATCGCTGGGCTCGAGCTCCGGCAGGCGCTCCCCTACCTGAGCCCGCTGCCGTTCCCCCTGCTGCTCATCCTGGCCCTGATCGCCCTTCTCGTGGGGCTCTGGGCCTATCGCAAGTACCGAAAGCGGGAGGAAGAGCAAGAACCCGAAGAGGCTCCGCGGGAGCTGACTGCCTGGGAGCGGGCCCTCGAGGAGCTCAAGAAGCTGGTCGCGAGTTGGCGTGCGGGTGACCTGGCCCTCGATGCTTTCTGCGATGGGCTCGAAGCCGTGCTGAGAGGCTATCTGGAGGCCACCGAGGCCTGGGCACCGGGGGTTCCGACCCGCGCGATCGTGAACGGCAACCGGGGTTTGGCCGACGCCCTCCACTACTCGGCGCGCGTGCGCTTCGCGCGCTTGGGCGGCGGCTACGGCGGCCCGATCGAGGCCTCGGACGCGTGCGGAGCCTGGATCGCCTCGCGGCACGAGCCCGTCGAGGAGGAGACCTCGTGAGCGGGCTCAGCTTTTCCGGTTGGGGCTTCCTGCTCCTGTTGCCGCTTATCCCCCTGGGCTGGTGGCTGGCCTCCCGCCGGCGCGTTCGGGTGCCCTACACGCAGACGTCGCTGCTGCGCTCCGCGTCGAGTCCGCTTCGCTGGCTCTGGTGGTACTGGCAGCCCGTGCTGCGCACCGCCGCGCTCGTCCTCATCCTGGCCGCCCTCCTTCAGCCGCAGCGGCTCTTTCAGAAGGTGGAGGAGGAGACGGAGGGGGTCGCGATCGTGCTCGTGGTCGACATCTCCAGCTCCATGCTGGCGGAGGACTTCAGGCCGGAGAATCGTCTGGCGATAGCGAAGCGGGAGGTGCAGCGCTTCATAGAAGGACGCGAGGAGGACTGGATCGGCCTCGTGAGTTTTTCGGGTGAGGCGTTGACCGTCATCCCGGGGACGCTGGATCACGATATCGTGCAGACGGCGGTGGAGGAGCTGGACGTCGGCCAACTGAGAGACGGCACGGCGATCGGTGTGGCGCTCGCCACGGCGGCCAACCGGCTGCGCGGGCTCGAGTCGAGCTCCAAGGTCGTCATTCTCCTCACCGACGGAGACAACAACAGCGGCACGATCGCGCCGTTGGATGCGGCGGGAGCGGCCGAAGCGCTGGGAATCAGGGTGTACACGATCGGGATAGGCCGGGATGGCGTGGCTCCGGTACCGATCGCCAGAACGGCCTACGGCTACCAGTACGCCAACGTCCAGGTGAGGGTGAACGATGAGCTGCTGGAGTCGATCGCGAGCGCGACGGGCGGTCTCTACTTCCGAGCCACCGATCCGGATGCGCTCGGCCGCATTTACCGACGAATCGACGAGCTGGAAACCGCGCCGATTCGTGAGATCAGGACCGTAGAGAGCGTTGCCCTCAGGCCCGAGCTGCTGTGGCTGGCCGTCGGGCTTCTTCTTCTGGAGCTGGTCGGCGCGGCGACGCGCGGGCTCCGGGTGTTGCACGCATGAAGCCGGCGCTCGTGATCCTGGCGGTCATGTTGGTCCTCGCGCTCCGGGGGGCGGCGGTCTGGCGGGCGCGCCGGGAGAGAGAGCGACTTGCCGACCCACGGGTCATGCGGCTTCTCATCGGCGAGCCGTCTCCCATTCTCACCGCCCTTCGCGGGGTCGCGCTGGCGGTCGGGATCGTGGCGCTCGGCTTCGCCGTGCTGGGAGATAACCGCGATGACGACGAACGGCAGGACCCGGCCAGCCTCGAGACGGTCCTCGTTCTGGACGCCTCCAACTCGATGCTGGCCGACGACTTGACGCCGACCCGCCTTGCCGTCCAGCAGGACCTGGCGCGCCGATTCATCACGGCCCTCCCGGGGCGCATCGGCATCGTCTACTTCGCCGGGCGCGGATACGTCCTGTCGCCGCTCACGACCGACCGCGATGCGGCCCTGATGTATGCCGAGAGCGTCCATCCCGCCGTCGTCGGCCGAGGCGGTTCGGCGCTGGCCTCGGGCCTCA
>JAUWDL010000157.1 GCA_030608825.1 Gemmatimonadales bacterium | reverse complement strand
ACTCTCGGCTGGCTGATCGGTCTCGGGCTCACCGGTGTGGGGCTGGTCTACTTCCAACGGTCGCGGCTGGAGACGGTCGCGGACACGGCGCGCAACAACGTCGCGCGGTCCTTCGCGGTCGGGCTCGCCGGCGAGGTGCTCTTCTTCCCGGTGTCGCTGATCCTCGTGGTCGCCGTGATCACCTGGCTGCTCATCCCGTTCTATGCGGTCGCCGTCGCGCTGGCGCTGGTCGGCGGTTACCTGGCCGTCGCTCATGGTGTGGGAGAGATCTTCGCCGCACGCCGTTTCAGGAGCCACCTGCTCGAGAGGCTCCGGCACTCCAACTCCTACTACTACGTGCTCAGCGGACTGGTTCTTCTCCTGATGCCGTTCGCGTTGGGGTCCGTTCTGTGGGTGTTCGGCGGACCGCTCTCCTTCCTCAGAGGTCTGACCCTCTTCGCCGCCGGCCTCGTAACCTGGGCGGCCGTCACGTTGGGTTTCGGTGCGGTCATCCTCTCGCGTGGGGGCTCCAGAACGGAGCAAGCCCGAGGCTACCGTTCGACGGTCCCGTTCGCCTCCTCGGAAAGGGAGGACGTCGCGTGAGCCTCTCACGCACACGTGGCCTCACCCACAAAGGCGGCATGCGCGCGGCGGTGGGCGGCCTCGCTCTCCTCGCCCTGATCGGGCTCCGCGCGGAGAGCTTGCCGGGCCAGGAGTGGACGGAGTTCCGGTCGTCCCGGCAGGCCCACGCGGTTGCGGAGTCGTTCGCCCTCGAGGTGGTATACGGGGTCGGCCGCCTCTCGGTGGAGGCGGCGGAAGGCGACCTGCTCTACGACGTCCGCATGCGGTACGACGCGGAGCGGTTCAAGCCCGTCAGGCAGTGGAGCCTCGACGAGGGACGGGGGCAGCTTCGGGTGGGGCTGACGACGCTGGATGATGATGGGGATTGGATCAGCGCGCTGGCATCGGGCGACTTCGACATCGATCCCGAGCTCTCCCTGGACCTCGATGACCTGAAGGATTTCGACGAGTCGGCCGGCACTCTCGAGCTGAAGCTGGGCCGCCGACTGCCCGTCGACCTCAAGTTGTCCGCCGGTGCCGCCGCGACCGAGATCGCCCTGGGCGGGGTGGCCCTCTCCCGCTTCGAGCTCACCACCGCCGCGAGCGAGACGGAGCTGTCGTTCGACGACCCGAACCCGGTGCGCATGGCCGAGCTGGTCATCAAGGCGGGGGCGGCCGAGATCATGACCGAGCATCTCGGAAACGCCCGGTTCGACCGCTTCGACCTCAAGGGCGGAGTGGGAGATATCGTGCTGGATTTCACGGGCGAGTGGGACGGCAACGCGACGGGAACCGTCAAGATGGGTCTCGGCTCTTTGGAGCTGAAGATCCCCGCCGAGATCGGCATCTGGATCCAGAAGAGCAGCGTGCTCACCTCATTCAGCGCCCCGGATCTGGAGAAGGTCGATGGCGGCTACCGCTCGCCGAACTGGGAAAGCGCGGAGCACAGGCTGGAGCTCGAGCTGAAGACCGCGTTCGGGACGATCGAAGTGGAGGTCGTTCCCTGACCAGCTTCTAGACCCGGCGGCCGCTCACGCGGCGGCGCCTGGCGATGGCGTCACCTCCACCTCTTCATCCCGGTCCACGCCCAGGCGCTCGCTCGCGCTCCCATCGCGGACCGCGATCTCCAGGGTGCCTCCCGAACCCAGGCTCGCCAACAGCTCGCCCGCACCGACGGCGTCGTAGCTGGGACTCAGCATCGGCACCGTCACTCCCGAGATCGAAACCCGGGGCGACGGGGGCAGGTCGTCGTTCGGTAGATTCGTGATCAGGTTCCCGAAACGGTCCACGTGCAGCACGTGGCCACGAAGCGAGTCACCACGCCGTGCGGGCCGGGGCAACGCCAGCTCGACGATCTGGTCTCCCTCGATCGCCGGACCTAGCCGTTCAGGGTCCGCACCGGTGGACAGATGAGCAGCCGCGGGCGCGAACACATCTCGCCCGTGGAAGGTGCTCGAGGGAGGGCCTCCGCCGATCGCGAGATCGATCCGTCGCGCCTCTTCCACGGAAAAGGCACGGCAGACGAAGGTCAGAAGGCCGTTGTCAGGTCCGACGAACCAGCGCTCGGCCACGCGCGCCGCGACGGGCATCCGTGCGCCGCCGACTCCGGGGTCGACTACCGCCAGGTGTACGGTCCCGACCGGAAAGCGGCTCCAGATGCGGCCGAGGATCCAGGCCGCCCCTCTCACATCTCCGGGCGTCACATCGTGAGCCACATCCACGAGGGTGGCCTCGGGGGCGCGCGTGGCAAGCACCCCCTTCACTTCTCCGACGTACCCGTCCCTCGTTCCGAAGTCGGTCGTGATCGTGACTACGCTCATGAGCTCTCTTCGGCCGGGATCAGGCTGGCGCTCGGCGCCACCGACCCGCGCGCCAGAACAGGCTCATCGGGTGAGGTCAGGCGTGCTCCGACTCCAACTCCGCGAGCCGGCCGGCGGCAGCTACCGCTACACTCCTGAAGGCACGTCCCTCCGGAGATTCCGCCCTCCCGATCACGGTTGGCAGTCCTTGATCACCTTCTTCGCGGACCGCCACCCCAAGGGGTATCGCTCCCAGAAACGGGATCTCCAGCTTGGCCGCCAGCTCTTCTCCGCCGCCGGAGCCGAAGATGTCATGTGAGGCATCACACGTGGGGCAGACGAAGCCCCGCATGTTCTCGACGATGCCGATGACGGGCACGTCCAGGGTCTCGAACATCCTGATCCCCTTGAGCACGCCCCCAACGGCCACATCCTGCGGGGTCGTGACCATGACCGCTCCGGAGACGCGCACCAGCTGGCAGAGTGACAGCTGGGCATCGCCGGTGCCGGGCGGGAGGTCCACGAGCAGATAGTCCAGGGTCCCCCATACCACCTGCTGCAGGAACTGCCGCACGATCCCCATGATGATCGGACCCCTCCAGATCGCCGGCGTGTCCTCGTCGACCAGGAAGCCGAGGCTCATGAGCTTCACGCCGTGGGCATCGAGAGGAAGGACGCGATCGTCCACCATGCGGGGTTTCGCGGAGACTCCGAACATCGTGGGGATGTCGGGCCCATAGATGTCGGCGTCCAGCAATCCGACCCGGTGGCCCATCGCCACCCAGGCTGCGGCGAGGTTGGTGGAGACCGTCGACTTCCCGACTCCGCCCTTGCCGGAGCTCACCGCCACGACATGCCTCACGCCGTCCAGCGGCTCCGCATCCCTTGGGTGGCGCGAGGCAGCCGCTTGATCCGCCTCCGCGGGACGCATTCCCTGCGGTCGCGCGGGAGACGCCTCCGCGTCCGCCGGCCCCTCGTCCTGCGGCGATCCGGGTCCGACGATCGGAAGCCGCCGGCCCGGGCGGCCATCGCCCGGCTTGTCTATGCGTGTCTCATCCATGCTTGGATTCCAGAGACGTCAGATGGCCTCGACGGCCCGAACTCCGGGCACCTGCATTCTGAGGCGCTGCTCGATGCCCGCCTTCAGCGTGAGCATCGACATCGGGCAGGCGTAGCACGCGCCGACCATGCGAACCTTCACCAGACCCTCTTCCTCATCGTAGCCGACGAGCTCCACGTCGCCGCCATCCGAACGGATGGCCGGGCGCACCGAGTCGAGCACGTCCTCGATCTTCTCTCGCGCGCTCATCGTGGTCGTGGAATCGCTCATGCGGTCAACGCGTTTTGGGGGGACGATCGCTCCAAAGTAGCCGGGCTCGAAGGACCGGTCAAAGATAAGGGGCCGCCTGCCTGAAGCGGTCATACCGCCCGCCGTGGAGCGGGTTCCGGCGCCTCGCCGCCGCGGATGCTCCGGCCGGATTCAGCGCGAGGTCGGCCGGAGCTGGAAGCGTCGAACGGCCCGATCCTCGACGTCACGCTTCGTTAACGGCACCGGGATCAACCGCGGCTCGCTCCAGCGCTGCGACATGTCACGGTAGTGGGCGCTGAACGGATTGCCGCTCTGCCCGGTCGGAAGCAGGAGGTATCCGGTACTTCCCTCCTCGCCCATCACCGCGACGAAGCGCTCCGATGGCCCGTAGTCCCCGACGTACGGTGGTATCCAGGACGTCGAGTCCAGAGAGCTCCACCGAAGATAGTCATCCGGCCGGACGGTGTTCGGTCCGCCAGGTGATGCGTAGGGCCCGACGTTGAGGCGGAAGATGCGCTCGATCAGCGCCGACCGGCCGAGCGTGTGCACGGAGCGCTCGAAGTGAAGCTCTCCCCACGGCCTCATTCCCGTCGCCTCGACGGCGTCGCGAATCGCCCTCTCCTCCAATCCGAACAATGTCTCGAGCGTGTCGGTACGGACGTCATCTACCCAGGGGCCGTCACCCTCTTCCAGAATCCGCAGGAACGCCATGGTGGGAAACTCCTCCCACGGCTCTCCCTCGTACTCATCACCCGCCAACAGCTCACGCAGTCGATAGAACCAGGCGTAGAACAGGGAGGCGGCACGCGAATCCAGACCGACATCCCGGTCCCAGGCCTCGAGCAGCAGTGCCACCGAGTCCTCGCCGGCACGGCGCGCCGCTGCGGCGGCACGCGCTCCGACCCTGTCGGCCAGCCCACTGTGCGTATCGTGCTGCAGCGCCGCCATCTCCTCCCAGGTCCAGCGCGACCCCGTTGCCAGGCGCTCGCTGATCCGTCCCGCCCGGAACGGGGC
>JAUWDL010000321.1 GCA_030608825.1 Gemmatimonadales bacterium | reverse complement strand
GAGGATGAGCGAGATCAAGGGACGCCTCGCCCAGGTGCGGGGGCGGATCGAAGAGGCGGCGCTTCGGGCCGGACGGTCGGGAGCGGACGTCGAGATCGTGGCGGTGACGAAGGGGCATCCTGCTTCCGTGCTGCGAGATGTGGCGGCGAGCGGTCTTCCGATCATCGGCGAGAACCGGGTCGACGAGGCGGAGCTGAAGTTTCGCGAGTTGGGCCGGCTCGGGATCCGGTGGCACATGATCGGCCATCTCCAGAGGAACAAGGCCGGGCGGGCGGTCCAGCTGTTCGACGTCATCGAATCCGTCGACTCGCTGCGGCTTGCCCGGAAGCTGGCGAGCGAATCAGAGCGAGAAGGCCGCGAGGAGTTGGAGGTCCTGCTGGAGGTGAACACCTCGGGCGAGGCGACCAAGGGCGGCTTCGCGGACGAGGAGATCCTGCAGGCGGCCCCGGAGATCGTGGCGTTGGAGCGGCTCAAGGTCGCGGGCCTGATGACGATGGCACCGTTCACCTCGGACGAGGGAGTGCTGCGCGGGGTGTTCCGGCGTACGCGGGAGCTGTTCGAGCGCTGTGGTCGGGAGGTTTCCGGCTTCGAGGCCAGGACCCTGTCGATGGGAATGAGCAACGACTTCGAGATCGCCGTGGAGGAAGGGAGCACCCGCCTCCGCCTGGGCACGGTGCTGGTCGGGCCGCGGCCTGGAGAGACCGGCTAACGAGTGACGTGGCGATGACGAACGATATCACGATGGAGACGGTACGTGGCGCCGCGGAAGCGATCCGCGCGGCCTCCGGCTTTCGCCCGGAGCTTGGGATCGTGCTGGGCACGGGCCTCGGCGCCCTGGCCGGCGAGATCGAGGTCAAGACCTCGATCCCCTACGAGGAGATCCCCGGTTTTCCGCAGTCGACGGTGGAGTCGCACGCGGGCCGGCGGATCCTCTGAACGCTGGAGGTCGTGAAGGTCGGGGCGATGGAGGGTCGTTTCCACCGCTACGAGGGCTACTCCATGCAGCAGGTCACGCTCCCGATCCGGGTCATGAGGGAGCTCGGCGCCGATGCCTTGATCGTGTCCAACGCGTGCGGCGGCATGAATCCGCTCTGGCGCGACGGTGATCTGGTCCTGATCAGCGATCACATCAACATGATGGGCGACAACCCGCTCATCGGGCCGAACCTCGAGCAGGGCGTCCGCTTTCCGGACATGTCCGAGCCGTACGACGCCGGGTTTCGGGCGATAGCCCGCGAGGAGGCGATGCGTCTGGGGATCACGCTGCGCGAGGGCATCTACGTGGCGGTCGCCGGTCCGTGCCTGGAGACGGTGGCCGAGTACCGGATGCTGCGCGGGATCGGCGCGGACACCGTCGGCATGTCCACCGTTCCGGAGGTGATCGTGGCTCGACACGCGGGGCTGCGTGTCCTCGGCCTGTCGATCATCAGCGACATGGCCCTGCCGGACGCGCTGGAGCCGGTGGACGTCTCCAAGATCATCGCGACCGCCCAGAAGGCGGAGCCGGTGCTCACGCGACTCGTGCGCGCCGTGGTAGCGCGGCTCTCCGCTGCGGGTGCGGCTGGCGGTGCCGGCGCGGCCGGTGAGGGCGGCTGAACCGCCGACTCTGCGATGACGGCATGACGAGGACGTCGAGAGTGACGCGATGACGTACCCCGAGCTCCCAGCGAGCCACCCCGCGCTGGAAGAGGGGATCCTCCGGATCTGGGAAGAGGAGGACACCTTTCACGCGAGCCTGCGCGCGAGAGAGGGTGACCCCGAGTTCGTCTTCTACGAGGGCCCGCCGACCGCCAACGGGCGCCCAGGCGTACACCACATCATCTCCAGGACGATCAAGGATCTGGTGGCTCGCTATCGGACGATGACGGGGCACCACGTGACGCGGATCGCCGGTTGGGACACGCACGGCCTCCCCGTGGAGCTGGAAGCCGAGCGTCAGCTGGGGATCTCGGGGAAGGCGCAGATCGAGGAACTGGGCATCGCCGAGTTCAACCGCGTGTGCCGGGAAGGAATCTTCACCTACAAGGACGACTGGGAACGGCTCTCACAGCGGATCGGATACTGGCTGGACTACGAGAACGCCTATGTCACCTGCACCTCCGAGTACGTGGAATCGGTGTGGTGGGCGATCTCGCAGATCGAGCGAAAAGGCCTGCTCTACCGCGGCTACAAGGTCGTTCCGTACTGCTCGCGCTGCGGGACGGGCCTCAGCAGCCACGAGGTGGCGCTGGGGTGGGCCGACGTCGTGGATACCGCCGTCTTCGTCAAGTTCCACCTGACCGGCGACCCTGATGGAGCGCGCGTCCTCAGCTGGACCACGACCCCCTGGACCCTTCCGGGCAACGTCGCACTCGCCGTCGGCGATGAGATCGAGTACGTGAAGGTCCGCGTGCAGGGGGATCCGGATGGAGCGGGCGGAGGGGGCGGAAAGGCGCTCGCCGAGCCGGGAGAGGTCCTCATTCTGGCCCGGTCGCTGATGGAGCGGACGCTCCGGCACGAAGTGGAGGTGCTGGAGGTGATGACAGGCGCGGATCTGGTGGGCTTACGGTACGAGCCACTCTTTCCGGGCGCCGTCGACGCGGAGGGCGCGGAGGATGCGAACGTAGCCTGGACGATCCTGCCCGCCGACTTCGTGACGGTGGACGAGGGCACTGGGGTCGTGCATACGGCCGTCATGTACGGCGAGGACGATTTCCGCCTGGGCGCGCAGGCCGGCCTTCCGATGCAGCACTCGGTGGATGGCGAGGGTCGTTTCGTCGAGCGGGTGCCCGGCGGGCTCGCCGGAGGCCATGTGAAGGATCCCGAGGTAGAGCGCGGAATCCTTGCGTGGCTGACGGAGCACGATCTTCTCTACCGGTCCGAGAAACACTCCCACAGCTACCCGCACTGTTGGCGCTGCGACAGCGCGCTGCTCTACATGGCC
>JAUWDL010000107.1 GCA_030608825.1 Gemmatimonadales bacterium | reverse complement strand
GCAGCGCCTGTTGGAGCTGGCCGAGCTCGTCCCGAAGCGCACCCGAGTCATCGGCGTGACTATCCCGGCGTCCGCCTCCAAAGCGGCGGTCGCTCGCTCCCTGCGGGCCGCCGGCGATCGTGGCCTGCCCATCGCCGGGATCGTGGAGAACATGTGCGGCTATGCATGCGAGGGCTGCGGTGCGGTCGGGCCGCTGCATCCTGGAGATGCCGGCGACGCACTGGCCCGAGAGCTTGATCTCCCGCTGCTCGCGCGCATTCCGTTCGACGCCGACGCCGCGGCCTGCGCGGAGCGAGGCGACATGAACGGGGTGCTGGCGTCCCGCGCCGGCCGGGAGATCGCCGCCCTCGCCGAGTGGCTGGAGCGGGAGGGCGCGCCGTGAAGTTTCTCTGCATCGACTGTGACGAGCAGATGAGCTTCAGAGAGCGACAGCTTCCCGGCGACGGCACCTTGGCGGCCGTCTTCCGCTGCCCCGCCTGCGGCCGCGAGGTGGCGATGCTCACGAACCCGATGGAGACGCAGGTCGTGTCGTCACTCGGGATCAAGATCGGGGGACGGGAGGTGCCGGAGCAGCCGCTGGAGCTGGTGCGCAGCTCTCTCGACGGCGGGCGCGACGAGGCCTTCACGGAGCCGCCCGTGACTTCGGTGACTTCAGCGACTTCGCCCGGGACTTCGCCGGTAGAGTGGAGCGAGGCGGCCACGCGACGTCTCGAGGCCGTTCCTTCCTTCGTTCGCGGAATGGTGAAGCGTATCTACGCGGACTACGCGAAGGAGCACGGGATCCACGAGGTCACTCCCGAGATCATGGACCGGGCGCGCACCGATCTCGGCCTGGAGGGGATGTAGGCGTGACCGGGGAGGAGATCGCGGAGGAGCGGCGGACGCTGCACGGCTATCTCGTTTGCATCGACCGGCGGATCTGCGTGGGCTTCGAGGACTGCGTCACCGAGTTGCCCCGGGCGTTTCGACTCGACGATGAGGGGATCGCGACGTTCGACGCGCCGGAGTCGGTGGATGCGACGCATTTGCTCGCTGCTTGCGCCGCCTGCCCGGTCGACGCGATTCGGGTGCTGGACGGAGATGGTCGCCAGATCGTTCCGTGATTCCTTTTGACTTCGATCCGGGGCGCCGCTATATAATCGGCGATCTGTAAGCCGGGCAGAGGATCTCGGGGCAGAAGGTCCGCCGGAACCCACTTGGACTGGAGCGGCGATTGTATCGAGAGCTTCTCGTACCGGTCGACAACTCCCACCATTCGACGTGGGCGGTCGACCGGGCCCTCGAGCTTTGCAGCGCCTCCGAAGGCCACCTCACCGCGAACCACGTCTATGCCGCCCGCCTGCACGACGTCCGCTTCCGCCAGCTGGAGACCGGTCTTCCGGCTCAGTTCCAGACGCCCGATGAGATCAAGCGCCAGCGCAAGATCCACGACAAGCTCATCGAGAAAGGCCTTCAGCTGATCTCCGATAGCTTCTTGGATCAAGTGGGCTTACGGTGCGAAGAAGCGGATGTGCCCATGACCCGGCAGCTCCTCGAGGGCATCAACTACGAGGAGATCATCCGGGAGGCGAACGAGGGCCGCGGCCGCCTCCCCAGCCTGATCGGCTTCGACCCGAACAGCGCGGCCCGATACGATGGTGGCGGGCGCGTGCGCAGCGATGTCAGGGTCGGCGACAACGGCCGGCTCATCGCCGAGGACGAGGAGCTCGAGGAGAAGCTGGCAGGAAGCTCGGGCCGCGACTACGACCTTCTTGTGATGGGGGCACACGGCATCGGCATCCAGCCGTTGTCGCAGATGGGCGGGGTCGCCTCCCGCGTCGCTCGCGGCGTCGAGGAGGACATGCTGCTGATCCGCGACGACCGGCCTCTGGCCGGCGGGCGATGGATCGTGTGCGTCGACGGATCGGCGTACTGCTACAAAGCCATGCGCCAGGCCCTCGAGATGGCGCGTGGCTTCGGGGCGAAGCTCTTCGTCTGCAGCGCCTTCGACGTCGAGTACCACCACGCCGTCTTCCACAACATCAAGGATGTGCTCTCGGTTCAGGCGTCGCGCGTCTTCAAGTTCGAGGAGCAGGAAGAGCTCCACAACAACATCATCGACAAGGGGCTCCTCAAGCTTGCGCAGGCCAACATCAAGCGGGCCAAGGCGATGGCCGAGGAGTACGCGGACGTCGAGCTGGAGACGCAGATCCTGATCGGCAAGCCGTTCCAGGTCATCATGCAGTGGGCCGAGGAGGTCGATCCGACGCTGCTCGTTCTGGCTCGTCACGGCGCCCACCGGATCGAGGGCACGGAGATGGGCAGCCAGGCGGAGAACGTCCTGAGACTCGCCTCCTGCAACGTTCTTCTGATTGGCACGACGGACGTTCAACCGGAGGAGATCCCATGGATCGAGGAGGATGGCGAGCAGGGGCTCGAGTGGGCGCCCGATGCCGAGGTTCGAATCCTCCGCGTCCCGCCGTTCGCGCTCGGCATCGCCCGCAAGGCGGTCGAGGAGTACGTGCTGGAGCACGCCGAGTACACGCCCCCCGGGATCCCCACGGTGACGAGCGCCTGGCTGGACCGTGCCATCCAGAAGCTCCTCCCCACCCACATGCAGCTCATCATGGGGATCGGCGACGCCGAAGAGTTCGCGCTCGCCGAGGTCAAGGCGGAAGAGTCGATGAAGAGAACCGTCGTCGTGACGAGCGATGACGACGACTTCGCCGAACCGATGGCGGTGGAGACGCGCTGCCCGGTGACCGAGCAGGTGAGCACGCGTCCGCGCACGGAGGCCGACCCCATCGTCTGGACACACGAGGCGTTCGCGCGCCTCAGGCTCGTGCCGCTGATCGCCCGGCCCTTGGCCCGGAACACCGTCGAGAGCTTCACTCGCGAGGCGGGCTTGTGGCGCGTCACGACTCGCGTCATGGACGAGAACAAGCAGGCGATGGTCGAGGCCGACGAGTTCGACATGGACACGATGCTCGTGATGTTCAACGAGCTGAAGGCGAAGCAGGTGAAGGCGGAGGCGGCCGGCCTCGACGGAATGAGCGAGGAGATGCGCCGCTTCATCGATGAGGCGAAGGCCTCCGGCGTCACACGCTGTCCGATTCGGGATGTGGAACGGGAGATGTCCGACTGTCCGGTGGACTTCAAGACGGCCACCCCCGAGGAGGCGAGGCGCGCGATGGAGAGCTTCATGGCCGAGGAGGAAACCCGCCATTGAGCGAAGCCCTCGGCGTCTCCCCGGCCCGTGCCTCCGCGGCGGCGCCCGCCGAGGACTGGGTCCCGCTCCCATCCGCCGAGAGAAGCAAAGCCGCCGATTCTCATGCCCGATCGCCCGAGGCGATTCCTCACGTCGTGGCGTGGAATCTCACCCGCCGCTGCAACCTTGCCTGCGCGCACTGCTACATCTCCGCCGGATCCTGGGAGAGCGAGGACCGCGAGCTCTCGACGGAGGAGTGCATGAGGATCACCGACGAGATCCTCGCGCTCAGCCCCTCTCCGATGTTCGTTCTGTCCGGGGGAGAGCCGCTCGTCCGGGAGGACCTGGAGACGATCGCCCGCCACGCCGCCGATGGCGGCGCCACCGTCGTGATCGGCACGAACGGGATCGGCCTCACGGCCGAGCGCATCGCGTCACTCAAGGACGCCGGCGTGCGCGGGGTCGCGGTCAGCGTGGATTCGCTCAACCCGGAGTACCACGACCGCTTTCGACACGGCCAGGCAGCCTTGGAGGAGACGCTGGCCGCCGTGGAGCGTCTCCGCCGAGCACGGCTGGATTTCGTCGTCCAGATGACGCTGACGCGGGGCAACCGGGACGAGGTCAGGAGCCTCGCCGACTGGGCCGCCTCGGCCGGAGCCGTGTGCTTCAATCTCTACTTTCTCGTCTCCACGGGCCGCGGCGAGCGGATGCGCGGCCTCGAGCCTCGTGAGAACGAAGAGGTGCTGGCGGAGCTGGCCGACCTCCAGAAGGAGTACCGCGGAGTCATGATGGTGCGCTCGAAGTGCCAGCCTCAGATCATGCGCCACGTGTTCGAGGCCGACCCGGAATCACCCCTTCTCAACTACGCCACCCGATGCCCGTGCGGCGTCCAGTACTGCCGGATCACGCCGGAAGGGAAGCTGACGCCCTGTCCCTACATGCCGGTCGTCGCCGGCGATCTGCGAGAGCAAGCTTTCGCGGACGTGTGGCGGGACTCGCCGGTATTCGGAGAGATCCGCGCCGGCCGGCTGGAGGGGAAGTGCGGACGCTGCGAGTACCGATTGATCTGCGGCGGCTGCAGGGCGCGAGCCTTTGCCGAGAGCGGCGACTACCTGGGATCCGACGAGTCGTGCGCCTACGAGCCGACCGGCGAAGCCGAGCCGGTCCTGCCCCGCGCCGCGTCATATGGGGTGGTGGCCGCCCCGGAGCTCCAGTGGAGCCCGGAGGCCGAGGCGCGGCTGGCGCGCGTGCCGTCCTTCGTGCGCGGCGTGGTCGTGAAGCGGCTGGAGGAGTTCGCCCGGCGCTCCGGGGAGTCGGTCGTGACGCCCGAGCTCATGGAACGGGTCCGCGAGGAGATGCCGGCGGATTTCTCCAAGCGGATGCCGTTCTTCCTGCGAGGTGAGCGCTGAGTCCCCGCGGCGTGCTTCGAGCGGCGGCGGGCGCCGCCGCGCTTCTGCTTTTCGCCCTGGAGCCCGGCTTCGCTCAGGAGGCTATGGCCGAAGCCCCGGCGTACGGGGATTTTCCGCTGATCGGGGCCCGCGGGGCGATCTGGATCGCCGCACAGGTGCACCTGATGTTCGCGGCGTTCGTGCTCGGCGTTCCGATGTTCGCGGTCGTCGTCGAGGCGATCGGCATCTTCGGTGGGGACGATCGGTACGACAAGCTGGCGAAGGAGTTCACCCGGCTCCTGGTGGTCGCCTACAGCGCGACCGCGATCTGGGGTGCGATCCTCGTCTTCGTCCTCGCCACGCTCTACCCACGCTTCTGGGCGTATCTGACGACGATCTTCGCTCCGTCGATGTGGGTGTACGCCGGGCTCTTCTTCCTCGAGTCCTTCACCCTCTACCTCTATTACTACGGGTGGGATCGCTGGAAGAAGGGCTTCTCCAAGAAGGTCCATCTCGGACTCGGCGTGGCGCTGAACGTCTGGGGCACCATCGTGATGTTCATCGCCAACAGCTGGCTCACCTTCATGATGAGCCCGCCGGGAGACCTCGCGGCGGACACGGCTCCGCAGACGGTGCGGCTCTGGAGCGCGATCGCGAACGCGACGTGGATGCCGATCAACATCCATCGCCTCATCGCCAACGTCGTGTTCGGGGGCGCGGTGGTGGGCGCGTACGCGGCGTACCGGTTCCTCGCGTCGCGCACCGACGAGGAGAGGGCCCACTACGACTGGATGGGCTACGTCGGGAACTTCATCGCGATCGGGGCGCTCATCGTGCTCCCCTTCGCCGGCTACTATCTGGGCCGCGAGATCTACGAGTTCAACCAGCAGATGGGGATCACGATGATGGGCGGCTTCATGAGCTGGCTGTGGATCATCCAGGCCTTCCTCATCGGCATCCTCTTCCTGACCGGCAACTACTACCTCTGGGTCGGGATGGGCCGGATTCCCGGCGCAGAGCGCTTCATGCCCTACATCAAGTGGATGCTGCTGGTCCTCGTCATCGGGACGATCGTCTGGGCTACGCCGCATACGATGATCGCCAACCGACGCGAGATCGCGGCGATGGGCGGCACGCACCACCCGTTCCTGGGCGTCCTGGGCGTGATGAGCGCGAAGAACACGGCCGTCAACCTGATGATCCTGACGACGTTCCTCTCCTTCCTCCTGTACCGGCGCGCCAACAAGAAC
>JAUWDL010000163.1 GCA_030608825.1 Gemmatimonadales bacterium | reverse complement strand
GAACGGCCCGCACCGAGCCATCAGGCCGCACCTCACGCTCCACGAGCATCCGGTAGGCATCGCCCGGTTGGACGTCCCGGTAGAAGTCGATCCGCCACTGGTAGACCTCGGACAGTGCCCAGATGAGCTGGCGAACGTCCGAGGACACCAGCCCCGTCGTGTCTCCACCGAGCCGCGCGTCGTACATGTTGGCCTGGATCAGGCCCGCCAGCTTGACGGTGTCGTTCACGACGGGCACGGAGTCGAGCCTTGCGACCCATTCGCCCATCGACGCGTCGAGCACGAGCCGCGAGTCCGGATCCGGCTTCAGATGGACCCGGTTCGGGGCACTCGCCAGCAGCGGCTCTCCGGACTCGGTGGGTCCCTGAGCGAGGGGCGCGATCAGCTCGATGACCGTCCCGGGACGCAAGGACCTGGGGTTCTTGTAGCGGCGCACGAGATTGAACACCTCGACCGCCTCGGGCCCCGCAAAGCCGTTGTCGTTGAACAGCTCGCCGAGCGTCTGCCCCATCCGCAGGGTGTCCGTGAGCGTGACCTCGGGCGGGCCCGACGGCACGAACACGGTGCGGATCGCCGGAGGCGGGGCATCCGCTCGATGCGAGCGGACGCCGAACCAGGCCGCGCCGGCCAGGACGGCGACGGCGGCCGTCCCGGCCGATACGATCGCTAGCTTCTTAACAGGCAACTTTTTGTCGTTTCAAAGGCCGAAACCAAACCAACGCGAAAACGCCATTTCTGTAGATTCCCAGCGGCTCTCCATGGTGGCGCGGCGGCAACCACCGGGTGAGCCCGCCAGGTCGGAATCCGCAAGCCTCGCGCCGCGGAGGCTCAGTCCATCTGCCTCCGGATGAAGGTCGGGATCTCGAGATCGTCGAGCCCATCCCCGGCCAGCAGGATGGGATCCACGCCGAGCGCCCCCACGCCTCCGAGCTCGAACTCCGGAACGCCGAAATCGGCCGCCAGCCCGGTGGTCACTCCCGCGGGCTCCGACCCGGCGACGAGCGCCGGCCCGTTGAGGCGGAACGGGATGACGTCGTCGGTCGGCTCGAACAAAATCTCCTCCGGGGCCTCGCCGAAGCCGGTGGCGATGACGGTCACCCTCAAGACCTCATCCAGCGCCGGATCGTGCACGGCGCCGAAGATGAGCTCGACGTCGTCACCAGCGGCTTCCTGGACGATCGAGTTGATAGTCGTCACCTCATCGATCGCGAGGTCCGTGCCGCCCGTGATGTTCACCAGGACGCCCGTGGCGCCGTTGATGGATACATCCTCGAGCAGCGGCGAGCAAATCGCTTGCTGGGCCGCGTCTGCCGCGCGGTTCTCGCCGGACGACTCGCCGGTGCCCATAAGGGCCGCCCCGCGATTTCCCATCACGGTCCGCACGTCGGCGAAATCCACATTCACTTCGCCGGTGACGCTGATGAGGTCCGAGATCCCCTGCGTGGCGTGAAGCAGCACTTCGTCCGCCCTCTTGAGCGCGTCACGAAAGCTGGTCCCTTCGACGCAGATGGAGAGCAGGCGCTCGTTCGGCACTACGATCATGGTGTCGACCGCCGCGCGCAGTTCCTGCAGGCCGACCTCGGCGTGCCGCATCCGCCTCTTGCCCTCGAACCGGAACGGCCTGGTCACGATCGCTACGCACAGGGACCCCTGCTCGCGGGCCATCTGGCCGATCACCGGAGCCGCTCCGGTACCGGTGCCGCCTCCCATGCCCGCGGTGATGAAGACCAGATCGGCATGTTCGAGCGCTTGGCGGACTTCGTCCTGGTTCTCGGCGATCGCCTGGCGGCCGATTTCCGGCCGGGCGCCCGCTCCGAGCCCGCGCGTGAGCTGCTTCCCGATCTGGATCTTCATGTGAGACTGCGAGTTACGAAGGGCCTGCGCATCGGTGTTGATCGACACGAACTCGACGCCCTCGAGGTCTTCGTCGATCATGCGGTTGACGGCGTTGCCGCCCGCGCCGCCGACTCCGATGACTTTCATGCGCGCATTTCGCGCTGCGCTGTCCTCGAACTCAAAGATCATCTGCGCCTCCGCGTTGGATGGTTGGGGTTTCCGCCGCTTCTTCTAGAAAAAGTCCTTCAGCCATGCGTTCGTCTTCTTGACCACGCGCCGCAGTGGGCCTCGGCCGTTGCGCCGGGTCCGCTGACCGCCGTAGGCGGCGAGCCCGACGGACGTCGCGAACTTCGGCCGCCTCACCGCGTCGGCCAGACCGCTCATCCCGACTCCCGGCTCGCCCATTCTGACGGGCAGGTTGAACACGTTTTGAGCCAACTCGAGCGCCCCCGGCATCGATACGCCCGCACCCGTGAGGACGAGGCCGGTACCGAGAATCTTCAGAAGGTCCTGCTCCTCGAGATCCTCGTAGATGAGCCCGAAGATCTCGTCCATGCGTTGTTCGATGATGTGGGCGAGAAGCTCCGCCGATACGCGACGCTTGGCGCCGGGCATCGGGCCGGATACCTCGATCTTGTCATCGGGCTGCGCCAGCTTCGTCAGGGCCACCCCGTATCGCTCCTTGACGCGTTCCGCCTCGTCGGGCGGCACTCCGAGCCCTTTGACGATGTCGCCCGACACGCTGCACGCTCCGTAGGGAACGGTGAAGAGCCGCATGATCCTGTCGCCCTCGAAGACCGCGACCTCGGTGGAGGCGCCCCCGATCTCGATCAGCGCGACGCCGCCCTTCCGCTCCCGCTCCTCGAGAACCGCCCAGGCCGTCGCGATCGGGCGCAGGACGATCTCGCGGACACGGTAGCCGGCCCTGTCCACGGCCTTTCGGAGGTCACGACAGGCGGTGCTCGCGGCCGTGACGATGCAGATCTCCGTCTCCAGCCGGGTCCCCGCCATCCCGACCGGATCCTGAATACCGGGACGGTGATCCACGGAGTAACCCTGCGGAATCGCGTGGAGCAGCTCCCGCTCCGTGGGAATGGGCACCGCGCGGCCGACCTCCTGGACGCGACGGACGTCGCTCGCCACCACCTCGGCACCCGAGATCGCCACGATCCCGGTCGAGTAGGTGAGGTCCACGTGTCGGCCCGAGAGTCCGACGAACACGTTGTAGACCTCGCGTCCGGCCATCAGCTCCGCTTCCCTGAGGCAGGTGTGAACCGCCTCTCGCGTCGCCTCCAGGTTGGTTACGGTTTCGTTGCGCATCCCTTCGGTCGCCGACAGACCGACGCCGAGCACGCGAGCCGCGGGCGGCTCGTTCTCGTGCTTCGCCAACTCGCTGAGGACGACGGCGCAGGTGTGCGTCGACGTGATATCCAGTCCGGTGACAAATCGTTCGCCTGTGATCACCCTCTTTTCCTCGTGCGCAGGACCACCTGTCCATCGAACCGGGCATCGGCTACCGACGCCGCTGAATCGGAGGCATGGCCCAGCGCCAACTCCACTCGACGCAGTCCCCTCACGGCGTCGGCGGCCAGCAGGAGCACCCGCCCGGTTCGACCCGATTCGATCAGCTCTATCTCCAGCGACTCGGCATCCCGCGGCCACAACTGCGAGATCTGGCCGAAGAAGGCGTCGTCGTACTCCTTGAGGGCGGCCAGCGCGCGCAGCGCGCCGCGTGCCCGAGCGTCGCTCACCCGCCCGTCCTCCACTCCGACCTCCCCGGTGAGAACCGGCAGGTTCAGGCCCCAGACCGACGGGTCCAGAGGAAGAACTCGACCCTCCTCATCCACCGGCACGAGCGTCTCCTCCATCACGAGCGCCAGAGGCTGCACCTCGGTCACCCGAATCTCGATTCCCCGCATCCCGACGCGGCGCACCCTGGCCTCGCGAACCAGGGCGTGAGACCGGACCCGCGCTTCCCAGGCCGACCCGTCGTCCCACACCGACGCCTCGGGCCCGATCGCCGCCAGCTGGAGCACATCGTCGTGCCCCACGAAGACGTTGCCGGTGACTTCGACTCGCTCGACCCGAAAGACCGGCAGCGTTCCGAGGACGGGCGGGGCCCAGACGGGCGCCCCCAACCCGAGCGCGGCGGCCGTGCCGACGACGATCATCCTCCGGCGTCCTCTTCTCGTCATGCGCCTCCTACATCGCCGAGGCTGCGGGCCGCAGAAGCAGCATCCCCGCGGAGACCGGTCCGCAGATCATGCAAGCGCTCCTACGGCGCGCAGCTCATCCCTTGTGAAGCCCCACAGCCGGATCTCGGGCTCCAAATCGACGCCCAACTCATCGAGCGAGCGTCGTCTCGTTTCGATCATGAGGCCCAGGATGTCCTCCGCCCTGGCCTCTCCCATGTTCGCGATGAAGTTCGCGTGCTTCTCGGTGACCACCGCGTCCCCACGGCGGACGCCGCGCATGCCGACGCGGTCCACGATCTGCCAGGCCGACTCAAAGGGCGGACCCGGGTTTTTCCACGTCGAGCCGCAGGAGGGGAGGTCGTAGACCTGGGTCGCGACCTTCCGGCGGCGACGCTCCAGGTGGGCCTCCCTGATGGCCTCCCCGTCACCTCTGGGAGCGGAGAACGCGCCACCCAGAAACACCCACTCCTCGGATACCTCGACCCCCCGATAGCGGGGCTTTGCCTCGTCGGCCGTTAGGCGGACGGTCTCTCCGGCAGGCGTCATCGCGTCCAC
>JAUWDL010000150.1 GCA_030608825.1 Gemmatimonadales bacterium | reverse complement strand
CCGTCGTTGCCGGGACGGCCAAGAACTCCGACGTTCGCGAAAGCGCACCCGCCCTGAAGCTCCCGTCTCCAATGCAGCCCCGTATGCGTCGCCAGGATGACGTCCGCTTCATACTCCCGCGTCAGCCAGTCGAGGAAGTCGTCCGAGGTCGTCGATTCCCAGAGGAACTCGTTGGTGCGACGCGGGCTGCCGTGGCACATGAGCACTCTCTTTCCTCCGAGGGAGATCCGCAGCTCTGCCGGGAGCCCGCGCATCCAGGCCCGCCACCGATCGCTGGTGTTCCGCAGGGTGTACTCGTAGGAGATTCGAGCGAAGTGGTTGTCCCGCGGATCGGTGTATCCGCATCGGCAGTCGGCGAGACCGCGCCCGATCGCATGGTCGTAGTTGCCTTGCACCACCTTCACCTCGGCTTCGCGCAACAGGGGAAAGACACGATCCGGATGAGGGCCGAAGCCCCCGAGGTCTCCGAGACAGTAGAGAGCCTGAGCGCCGCGTGCCCGAGCGTCCTCCAGAGCCGCCTCGAGGGCCAGATGGTTGCTGTAGATGCCGCCCAACACGGCGATGCGCTCAGGTCGCATCCTGGCCGATATCCCCATAGTTGCTGCAGATCGCACCGTAATGCCAGCAGGTGAAACAGGCCCGGTGACGAAGCTCGAAGGGTCGGAGCGAGCCCTCCAGCGTCGGGCCCATGAGCGAATCCGGATGCTCGACCAGAATCGGACATACGTGCACCCCACGGCTCGTCACGATACGGCTGTTCGAGCACAGGAGCTGCGCCCTGTCGTAGGACTCGAGCATCTCCTCCGTGACCCAGTGATGCCGGTCGTATCCCCCCGTGCGGAGAGCTTCCCGACCGATCCGGAGCGACGTCAGGATCTTCAGGCGGGGCCGCTCGCAACCGACGTCGCGAAGGGCGGTGAAGAACCGCTCGCGTACCATCTCCTCGTCGGCGGGATCCCACACGCGGGCCGCCGTCAGGATCGGCAGGAACCCGTGGTCCAGCAGCTTCCGGATTCCCTCCATCGCACGCTCGAACGTCCCCTCTCCCCGGATCGGGTCGTTGGTCTCCGGATTCGGCCCGTCGATGCTCACCCTGAGCTCGAGCGAGTAGGCGCTGGCCGCCTCGGCCGCCGCCAGTCTGGTGAGCACCCGTTCGGTAAACAGGGTCCCGTTGGTGAGCACGGTCACAGGCCCGCGCCGGAGCATCGCCTCCAGCATCCCGGGCAGATCCGCGTGCATGAAGGGCTCGCCTCCGGTGACGTAGTACTCCTTGACACCGTGCCGGCGGGCGGTCTCGAGCCAGCCGAGAACGGTCTCGAGCGTGAGAAAGCCCAGGCTGTCGTTCTCGGGGGCGCAGCTGATGAAGCAGTGGGCGCACCGGAGATTGCACACGGTCCCCGTCACCTGGAGCCACAGCGCGTCCAGATGGTCGAGCGCGATCGCCGGCCCGGAGTGGGCGAGCCGTGACGTTTCCGCGGGGAGCGCAGGCGAACTGGCGGAGTGCATGGACGGCTTCTATTCTCCTTCCTTCCGTCGGCGGACCCGTTGCGGAGCCGCCGGCGCGGTGCCCGGCTGGAGCCCGTCTCGAAGAAGCCTACCATCGGGAACATCGCGATGCCACTTAGCCTTCGGCACGCCGCCGCGACAGATGTCGGCCGCGTGCGTCAAGGCAACGAGGACAGCTTCTACGCCGACGACGACGCCAGCGTCTTCGTCGTCGCCGATGGGATGGGCGGGCACGCGGCAGGCGAGGTGGCTGCCCAGATCGCGGCGAGCAGAGTCGGCGAAGCCCTCTCCGGAGCCGTGGGCACGCAGCCGGCGGCGGAGCTCGCCGAAACGCTGGAAGCGGCGATCGCCGAAGCCAACCGCCGCATCCTGTCGCGCGCCCAGGATGACCCCGCCTGCTACGGCATGGGCACGACCATCACGGCGCTGTGCGTCCTTGACGCGTCCTTCCTGATCGGCCACGTGGGGGACAGCCGAGCCTACCGGCTCCGGGGCGGGAGCCTCGAGCGGATCACGAAAGATCATACCCTCGTCCAGCAAGAGGTGGATCGCGGTACACTCACTGATGAACAAGCTCGCGTCCATCCGAGATCCAACGTGCTGACCCGGGCTCTGGGAATCCCCGGTGGGTTCGCGACGGATCTTTACGAGGGCACTCTCGAGGCCGGCGACCGCGTCCTCCTGGCAACCGACGGACTGAGCGCGATGCTCGCGGATGCCGAGATCGAACGAATCCTCGCCTCGGCGCTTGACGTGGAGGCGACGGCCGGGCAACTGGTGGAGCGGGCAAACGCCGCCGGCGGGCTGGACAACACGACGGTGATCGTGATAGACGCGGTGGAGACCTAGCAGGCCGGGTAGAGCGCCGGCCCCCCTCGCAGCCTGGCCGACACCTCTTCGGCGCCGGCCTCCAAAAGCTCCAGAAGCGGTCTCGGATCGGGCGCCAGCCGCTCACCGAGCACGAAGACCCGGAAGACCCTCGCGGCATGATGAAGCGAGCGGCTCAGGCGCGGCAGGTCGATCAAGCCTTCGGCGCCCTCCTCGGTGAGCCTCTGCACGTCACCGGTCCGGCGAACCAGCAGTATGTCCAGCTGAAGCATGTCCGGATAGCTCGGGTAGTCGACGAACACGCTGCCCGCCGGCACCGACCACTCCTTCGCCAGTCGATCCTCCAAGCCGCGGACGAGATCCGATCTCTCCTGAAGCCAGGAGCCGATTCCCGCCGGCACGGCGTCGCCGAAAAGCTCGACCGCCCGCTTCGGCAGGCGACGGTTCTCCAGACAGTCGATAAGCCTGCCGACCACCGCGGCGCCACCGTCCCCGGGGACCTTAGCGGCTCGCCGCGCGAGCAGGCCCAGCAGCTCTTCATCGGTTCTTCCGGGAAGCTCATCGGGCTCGACGAGTCCAGCCGAACCCGCCCGCTCCACCACCGACCTGAAGACGACAGAGGCGGCCCGGACGGCGTGGTGCCAATAGACGTTCCGAAACATCTGGTACTTGGAGAAGAGCAGCGATTCCAGCGCGCTCAGCCCTTTTTCCGAGACCGCGACCTCAACCTCGGACCCGCTCCCCTGACTGGCCAACGTGAGCGCCTCCAGCAGCCGGTCCACATCCACCGTTCCATAGGGAACGCCGCAGAAGAAGCTGTCTCGCTGCAGGTAGTCGACCTTGTCCAGGTCCAGGGAGCCTGCGATGAGTCCCTGAAGCGGATGTGGGGAGGTACCCTGGATCAGGTCGGCGATGATCTCGGGCCCATCCGGATCCACGCCCCGAAGAGGGCCTCGAATCGGATCCGCGTCGAGGAACAGGGAGGCCATCTGCTCGTGATGGCCGGGAATGGAGCCGGGACCCACTTCTTCCATCGCGTGCGAAAAGGCGTAATGACCAACGTCATGCAACAGGGCGGCGAGCGGGATGAGAGGCAGGCGCTGGCGATCACTCTCGGAGAGCACATCGAGAGAACCGCTCCAGGCAAGGCTCGCGAGGGCCCGGCGCGTCAGCCCGTAGACGCCGATCGCATGATTGAAACGGGTGTGGACGGCGCCCGGGTAGACGAGGTGGGCGAACCCGAGCTGCTTGACCCTGCGCAGGCGCTGAAACTGAGGCGTGTCGATGACCGTCGCCGCGGCCGCATCCAGCCGAACGTTGTTCCAGACCGGATCCCGGACTACTCGGCCCGACGGCTTACCCATGGCTACCTCCCCGTGCAGCGGAGAAGATGCCCGGCTGATGCGGCGGCGGCAATCGGGCGTGCTTGACACGTTCGGCGAAGCCCCTGACTTTGACCCCACCTGATCCCTCAACGGCCTGTTCGGCCCCGATCCTGGAGGTACCGTGGAGATCAAGCCGGGCCGCATGGTCCATCTCGGCTACGGGAAGTTCTGGCGTTCCGACGAGATCGTCGGCTTGCTCCCGATCGAGGACGGCCGAGGCCCCGGCCGCCGTACCGAGGTCTACGTCGCCACGGTCGAAGAGCCCATCGTCGCGTCGCGCTCCGAACAGACGATCCTCCAGGACATGGCGACCCTGCCGGACGACGTCGCCCGTGCGACCGAGGCGCTCTCGGCAGCCGAGGATCTGCTCGACGCGATACAGGAGTTCAACCCCGTCCTCCGGCGCATGCTGAAGAGCGAGGAGAGCTTCGACGTCGAGTACTGGATCCGGCGACTAAAGGGTCTCGCCGAGGCGACGGAAGAAGACGACCAGGAGGAGCTCTTCTAGCAGACGGCGCCCGCTCGCCCGCTCGCTCCGCACCGGAACGCGCCGCTCCCCTGGCAGTATTCTCCTCTACATGTCCGTCGAGACCCGAAACGCCCCCCCGTTCCCGACCGTGGGCTTCATGGCTCCCGCATGCGCTCGGCTTGCGGCCCTGTCCATGCTGCTCGGGAGCCCATCCATCCTGGCGGCGCAGGATGTGACCGAATCCACGCCGGAGTGGAACGACGACCGCTCGATGGAGATCGTCCGGGCGGCCATGCGGACCCGGCATCAGACGTTCTCCGACAGCTCCCTCAGGAACTTCGAGGTCGACTCGGAGGGATACGTCTACCTGCTCACGGATATCGAGGGGCAGGAGCGTCTGGTGCGGGCGGATCAGATCGCACTTCGCATCATCTGGGAGGCGCCCAACAACATCTCTCAGACGTTCGTAGGCAGTCGCTTCGACCTAAGGCTGCCCTCTCGGATCCGATTTCACGTGGTCCACCTCGACATCACTGTCGACAACTTCGGGAACTC
>JAUWDL010000224.1 GCA_030608825.1 Gemmatimonadales bacterium | reverse complement strand
GACGAGCTGGAGGAGGCCGGGATCCAGAGTCGGGGCGAAGGCCCCGGGAACAACTGGGTCGGACTCCTGGTGGGCGTCCTGCCGTGGTTGCTCATAATCGGTCTGTGGGTCTTCCTCTTCCGGCAGATGCAGAGTGGCGGATCGCGGGCGTTCAGCTTCGGGAAATCCAAGGCCAAAATGCTGACGGGGGACACGCCCAAGGTCACGTTCGCGGATGTCGCAGGTTGCGACGAAGCGAAGGAGGAGCTCGAGGAGATCATCGAGTTCCTGAAGGACCCGGCCAAGTTCAGCCGGCTCGGCGGCCGCCTTCCCAAGGGCGCGCTGCTCGTCGGCGCTCCGGGAACCGGGAAGACGCTGCTCGCCCGGGCCGTCGCCGGTGAGGCGGAACGTCCCTTCTTCTCGATGTCGGGCTCCGACTTCGTCGAGATGTTCGTCGGCGTCGGCGCCAGCCGGGTTCGCGATCTGTTCGAGCAGGGAAAGGCGCACGCCCCCTGCATCATCTTCATCGATGAGATCGACGCCGTCGGCCGGCACCGTGGAGCGGGCCTGGGCGGAGGGCACGACGAGCGGGAGCAGACACTCAACCAGCTCCTCGTCGAGATGGACGGCTTCGAGTCGAACGAGGGCGTGATCCTGCTTGCCGCCACGAACCGGCCGGATGTGCTGGACCCGGCGCTTCTGCGGCCCGGGCGCTTCGATCGGCAGATCGTCGTTGACAGCCCCGACGTGAGGGGACGCGAGGGGATTTTCCGGGTCCATACGCGCGACATCCCGATCGCGGACGACGTCGAGATAACGGTGCTCGCGAAGGGAACGCCGGGACTCTCCGGCGCCGACATCGAGAACATAGTGAACGAGGCCGCGCTCCTTGCCGCCCGCTACGACAAGGACAAGGTGTACATGGAGGACTTCGAGGTGGCGAAGGACAAGGTGATGCTCGGTGTCGAGCGGAAGAGCCTCGTCATCTCGGAGGAAGAGCGGAAGGTTACCGCGTACCACGAAGCCGGCCATGCGGTGATCGCGATGAAGGTTCCCGGCCTGGACCCGCTCCACAAGGTCACAATCGTGCCGCGCGGGCAAGCGCTGGGCCTCACCGCCTCGCTTCCCGAGGAAGACCGCCACAACTACACCCGGGACTGGTTGCTCGGGCAGCTGAAGATGCTGTTCGGCGGTCGCGTGGCCGAGGAGATGACCTTCGGAGACGAGAAGATCACCACGGGAGCCGGAAACGATATCGAGCGTGCCACCTCGATCGCGCGGCGGATGGTGACCCAGTTCGGCATGTCCCCCGCGGTGGGGCCGATCGCCGTGGGCGATCGGGACCAGGAGATCTTCCTCGGCCGGGAGCTGATGCAGCGCCGCGAGATCAGCGAGCGGACGGCCCAGCTCGTCGACTCCGAGATCAAGCGCATCCTGGAGGAGGCGTTCGCAGCGGCGCGCACGGTTCTGGAGAGCAACACCGATCTCCTGGAGACGATCGCCGAGGCGCTCCTCGAGCGGGAAACGCTGGACGCGGACGAGATCAAGCTGATCGCGCGGGGCGAGGACCTGCCGCCTCTCCCGAGCGTCGAGCTGGTTGAAGCGGCTCCCGAAGCTGCGGATGCGGAGGAGGTGAAGCCCGCGGCGAGCCGACCCGCGCAGGACACGGGTGGAGGGGAGCCATCTCCCGCTCTCGCCTGACCCGGTCGGGCGGCTGAAGGTGTCTGGCGGTCCCCCGGACCCGGCAGACGCGGGCAATCTGCCCATATGGAGTATCCGGGGCGGCACCTTCGACCTTCGCCGCCCTCTCATCCTCGGCGTTCTCAACGTCACGCCCGACTCGTTCTCCGATGGCGGAGTGCACCTGGACCCCCGGATCGCCGCACGGCGTGCCGAGGAGCTGGCTGAAGAGGGCGCCGATCTCGTGGATATCGGGGCGGAATCGACCCGTCCCGGCGCGCCGCCGGTGTCGGTCGAGGAGGAGTGGAGCCGTCTCGAGCCGGTGCTGCGGCGGCTTCAGGACTCGCTGCCGGTCCCGATCTCCGTCGACACGACCAAGGCGGAGGTGGCGGCCCGGGCGCTCGAGCTCGGCGCCGCGGCCATCAACGACGTCTCGGGCCTCCGGGCGGAGCCCGCGATCGCCGGGCTGGCCGCCGAAACGGATGCCGGTCTTATCGTGATGCACATGCGTGGCGATCCCCGGACCATGCAGCGAGATGTCGAGTACGAGGACTTGATCGGCGAGATCCGGGCCTCGCTCGCCGAGTCACTTTCGGTGGCCGAGCGCGCGGGGTGCGGACCCTCCCAGACGGTCGTGGATCCGGGCATCGGCTTCGGGAAGTCGCCAGAGGGAAGCCTTCGTCTGCTGGCCCGGTTGGGCGAACTTCGCTCCCTGGGCAGGCCGATTATGGTGGGTCCGTCCCGTAAGTCGTTCATTGGGAAGGTCTTGGCCTTGTCCGTGGAGGAGAGGCTCGAGGCGACTATCGCCGCGTGCGTCGTGGCGCTCGAGCGCGGTGCCCGCCTCTTCCGAGTTCATGACGTGCGAGCGTTGCGTCGCGCTCTGGACATGGCGGATTCGATTCAACAGGCTGCCAGTGATGATGGTCGGGTGACGCTGGTCGGATGACGATGGTCGGATGATGATGAGGGTCGGATGATGATGAGGGTCGGATGATGGGGACGCTGTCGGAGTATCTCGGTTTCCTCCAGCTCGACTGGAAGGACGCGATCGAGATCGTGATCGTCTCCTATCTGATCTACCGCATCCTCGTTCTCTGGACCGGCACGCGGGCGTTTCAGATTCTCGTGGGCCTCGTTCTCCTGGTCGCCGTGTACGCCGTGGCTCAACTTTTGGAGTTGGGCCTGATCACGGCGATTCTCTCCCAAGCGTTCACGTACGGCGTGTTCGCTCTCATCGTCGTCTTCCAGCCCGAGCTCCGGAACGCGCTCGCGCAGCTCGGACGGAGCCGACTATGGAACGTCTTCGCCCGGTTCGAGGAGAGCGAGGTGCTCGAGGAGATCGTCAAGGCCTCCGAGCGCCTCTCGCGCGCCAGGATCGGTGGCCTGATCGCGCTGGAGCGGGAGGTGGGGCTCGGCGAGTACGCGGAGCGGGGAACTCGGTTCGAGGCGGATGTGTCGGCCGACCTGCTCACGACGATCTTCACGCCGTACTCTCCGCTGCACGACGGGGCGGTGATCATTCGTGGCGACAAGATCATCGCGGCGGGCGCGCCGCTTCCCCTCACCCAATATCCCGTGCGCGACAAGACGCTTGGGATGCGTCACCGGGCGGCGATCGGTTTGTCGGAGGAGACGGATTCCTACGTCGTCGTGATCTCGGAGGAATCGAGCCAGATATCGCTGGCGGCGGGCGGTCAGCTCTTCCGCGGCCTGGACCAGGACCGGCTGCGCGCCCATCTCTCCCGCGGACGATCTCTCGAGGCCGACCCTCCCCGAGAAGGCGCACGCTGGCGGGACATGATGCTGACGGGTCGGGCCAAGACCACGGCGCCGCCGACCGGAGGCACGCCAGAGATCGGGGAGAGCCAGGCGGCCCGCGCGGACAAAGCACCGTCCGGAAGTGGGGTGGAAGAGGGAAAGGTGCCGGGTGAAGCGGCCGCGGGCGCGGATCGGAGCTCCGAGCTCGCCGTTTGACGCGCTCAGGCCCGGACTTTAATATTTTCGGTCTGTTTTTCGCGTTGAAGTGTACGACGGGTCGGGCCCTCACCAAATCTTTGGGAGGCAGCTAGCTTGGAGCAGGTCGACACCACTTATCAGCTCCTCACGTTGTTTTCCGACGGGGGCTTCATGATGTACCCCCTCGTCCTCTGCTC
>JAUWDL010000083.1 GCA_030608825.1 Gemmatimonadales bacterium | reverse complement strand
CGTGGTGTACAGCTCGCGGAGCGTCTCCGGCTGGGACCGTGTCGTGTCCTCGGTGACGTACATGACATCGAGGCCCTCGGAGACCGCGAAGGTCACGGCCTCTTCCGTGGCGCGGCGCAGCATGCTCGACTGCCAACCCTCAGCGTACTTCCGGATCGGCGAGCTGCCGAGGAAGGCGCCCACTTCGAATCGCAGCCCCGTGGCCTGCGAGACCTCGACGATCGGCTCGATGTCCGCCTTGACCGTGCGCGCGGCGCAATTGGGCGAGATCGGCAGATCGTTGTCGACGATCTCCTTGGCGAGCCCGAGCACGGCTTCGCGCGCTCGCGGCCCCGCGCCCGGGAGGCCGATGTCAGCCGCCTGGATCCCGAGCTCCACCATCAGGTGCAGGAGCTTTCGCTTCTGAGCCAGCGGTGGGTCCTTTACCGTCGGGTTCTGGAGCCCATCGCGCAGCGTCTCGTCATCGAGCTCGACCCGCACCTCCGAGAAGTCGAAGCACCCGGGAAGCTCGTTCCAGTCGTATATGAGGTCCTGCGGCTCCATGCTCATTCCTGCCCTTCGCCGGCTTTCGCCTGTGCCTCGACGTATGTTCTGACAGTAACTTCCGAGTGATCTCCCAGGTTGACCGTGCCCGTAATCCCAACGACTGTCGCGTGGTTGCCGATGACCGAGTCCCGCAGATCGCACTCCTCGATCGTGCTGTCGGCCCCCACGATGCAGTCCCGCAGTCGGCTTCGCCGCACGACGCTACCCCGGGCGATGCTCACGTTCGGACCCAACTCGGCCCCCTCCAGGGTCACATCTTCGGCGATCCCGACGAGCTCGCCGCCGGGACCCATCGATCGAGCCAGCATCTCCCGGTTCGTGGAGAGGAGTGTCTCGATCTTGCCGCAATCGTACCAGCCTCCCACCTCGGCGGTGAAGATCCTGGCGCCATGATCGATCATGTATTGGAAGGCATCGGTGAGAAAGTACTCCCCCAGCGGAGTCTCCGCGGCCATGACGTGCGCGATCCCTTCGAACATCAGCACGTGATCGCGGATGTAGTAGACACCGATGTTCGCGAGGCGGGATATCGGCTCCGACGGCTTCTCTACGATCCGCTCCATGTACCCTTCGGCGTCCGTGACGATCACGCCGAAGCGCTGGTAGTCCTCGACCTCCTTCGCCCAGATGATCCCGGCATCTGCAGGTCGCGACTCGATGACGGACAGGTCGGCGTCGAAGATCGTGTCGACGAAGACGATGAGGACGGGACCCGACACGAAGGGCTCGGCGAGGCGGATCGCGTCCGCGGTCCCACGCTGCTCGACCTGCTCCACGTATCGCTTCTGGAGATCCGGATACTCTCGGTCCAGATACTCCTCGATCTGATCCGACAGGTGGCCGGTGATGCAGATAAGCTCCGTCACTCCCACGTCGACGAGCTGATCGACCACGTACTCGAGCACCGGCCTGTTCGCCACCCGCAGCAGCGGCTTGGGCGTCGAGTGCGTGTGGGGCCTTACTCGCGTCCCCTTTCCTGCCAGTGGTATAATGGCTTGCATGCCGCTCTCGTCGTTTGTTTCTCGGGGCCTGTAGCTTTCATCGCGTCGCGGACCGAGGCACACGCGGATGTCGGAGGGACCCGTCGCGCGGGGCTTCCGGTCGACCGCTCCGTCCTGAGCGACCGACGACTCGGCAACGTACCCGAGCCGAAGTTCGCCAGCAACCGAATCCGAGGACGCAGGCGGCTCACACAGATGACATGACCAAGCCCACTCTTTCGCGCTGGTTGACGGAGAACGTGGCGGACACGCGGACCCCCGGTGGGCCCGACTTCCGGCTCTACGCCGCCCCGTTCGCCGACGTCTGGGATTCGCTTCTCGACCAGGTCCACCAGCGGCGCGGCTGGAAGCTGGTCCACGCGGACGAGGAGCTCGGGCTGATGACCGTGATCTGCGCTGCTCCCGTGCTCCGGCTTCGAGACGACCTCACGATCTGGGTTTCCCTGGACGAGAACGGGCTGACACGCGTGGAGGCTCGCTCGGAGTCGCGAGTCGGAAAAGGGGACCTGGGCGTGAACAGGAGGCGGATCGAGCGCTTGCTTCAGCGTCTCGACGGTACCGTCGGCCCCGTGCTCCGCTCTGGTCGCTGAGCGGTCAGGCGGCTACTCCGGTCAGGAAGTGACGGGAACCTCATCGGACGACGCGAGCAGCACCCCCCCCTCGGAGCGGGAGATCACCGTGGCGGCGGTCAGGTCGCCGGTCACGTTCACGGCGGTCCGGACCATGTCCAGAATCCGGTCCACGCCGAGGATGAGCGCGATGCCGATCGCTGGGTCCACGCCCGGCGGAAGGGCCTGCTGCAGCACGACGATCAGGATGATGATACCCGCCGAAGGCACGCCGGCCGCCCCGATCGAGGCCAGCGTCGCCGTGAGGACGATGCCCAGCTGCGCGACCAGGGAGATGTCCCCGACCAGGACCTGAGCGATGAACATGGTGGCCACGGCCTGATAGAGCGCCGTGCCGTCCATGTTGATCGTCGCGCCGAGCGGTAGCACGAAGCTCGAGACTTCCTTGCTCACGCCCAGCTTCTCCTCGGCCACCTCCATCGTCACCGGCAGCGTCGCGTTGGAGCTGGAGGTCGAGAAAGCGATCAGGGGCACCTCGCGTATGCGCCTGAAGAAGGCCAGCGGCTTCACGTGAGCGAGGAAGCGCAACGCCGCCGGATAGGTGAGCGTCAGGTGCAGCGCCAGCCCTCCGAGCACGGTGAGCATGTACACGAGGAGGCTCCCCAACACATCCGCCCCGAAGCGGGCGATCACCGCGCCGATCAGAGCGAAGACGGCGTAGGGCGCGAGCTTCATGATCCAGTGGATCATCACCATCGCCGCGTCGTTCACTCCCTCGAAGACGCCGACCAGCGGCGCCTTGCGCCTCTCCGGGAGGACCGACAGGGCCGCCCCGAAGAAGATCGCGAAGAAGATGATCGGCAGCATGTCCCCGGAGGCCATCGCCTGGACCGGGTTTCGAGGAATCATCTCCAGCAGGACTTCGACGAGGCCGGGAGCCTGCTGAGCGATCTCGACGCGGCTCGCCCCCTCGGTGAGGTAGGTCGACCGGAGGCTTTCCAGGGCGGCCGGATCCATGTGGGAGCCTGGAGAGATCAGGTTGCTCACCAGCAGACCGATCGAGACGGCGATCGCCGTCGTGGTGAGGTAGAAAGCCATCGTCTTCCCGCCGATCCGGCCGAGCTTGGTGATGTCCCCAATGGTCGCGGTGCCGACGACGAGGCTGGCCACGACGAGGGGAATGACCACCATGGTGATGAGGCGAATCCAGGCGGTGCCGGCCGGCTCGATGGCGACGAGAGCCGTGACGAGCCACTCCACATGGAAGATGTTCGCCACCAACCCGAGGAGAACGCCGAGAATCAGGGCGATCGCGATCTTCGTATAGAGTTGCACGCTCCGACTCGCCGATGGGTTTGCGAAGATGGCCTGCAGTGGCCGGCAAGATAGGCGTGCCCCGTGCGAGGCGGTAGGCCGCGAACGTATGTTGTGGTCCGCATTTCGGCGCTCGCCGCCGGCCGCGACCCCGAGGCTCTGATGACACTCGATTCTCCTCGACAAGGGCGGTCCATTCCGCCGCGGCGCGCGACGCTCGCCTGCCTGCCCGCCCTGGCGCTCGCGCTGGCGTGCTCCGAGGAGATCGAGCCTCCGCTGGAGGTCCATCCCGATCTGTCGACGGAAGCGGAGCGGGTGGCGATTTCGCCTGCCGAGTACTCCACCGAGGTGGCTTTCGTGGGCTTCTCTCCACGGCCGCTGCGGCTGTTCGCGAGGTTCGTCAACCGCACTACGGAAAAGTACCTGGAACGATCCTACGGCGGCTGGCTGGAGAGCGGCGGCTCGTGGCGGCCCTTGGCCCCCCTTCGAGACAGACTGCCGGTTCCGAGGGCGGCCTGGAGGATCCTTCCGGGCGGCCCCTGGCGAGTGATGGCCGCCGAGGGAGGGGAGGTCGCAGGCCTGGTGTATCGGGACAATTCGAGCGAGTTCCGGCTAACGCCGGGTGAGCTGGTGGCCGAATGGACGGGCGAGACCGGCCAGAGGGAGGCCCTGTTGCTCGCCCAGGTGCAGCAGGGCGACTCCCTGCAAAACGGGTTGCTCGTGCTGCGGCGCTCCGCGCGCCTCCGGACGGAGGCCTCCGAGGACACCGCGCCGAACCCAGGCTCCGACAGCCTGCCGGCGTCGATGGTGGTGGGCCTCAGGACGCAGCTGTTCCTCCTGGTCGACTCGCTCAACAACGGTCTCCTCGTCGCACGAGATGCGGACGACCCGGACTCGACGGCGATAGCCTGGACCTGGGTGGGCTCGATCGGCAACGAGTGGACGGACGTGCTCGTGCAGCCTCCGGAGGATGTGAGCCGGGCACTGGCGCGCTGGCTCATCGAGCTTCCAGAGGCCGGGATCACGGCCCGCTTCCGTATGGAGCCCCTGCCGGAGGACTCCGCGGCTGGAGGCCTTCGGAACGAGCGGATGACCCGCCCCTTCGCCATCCAGGGCAGACTCGAGATCCTCGGCAGCGGGCAGCCCGCCTCGGGCCTCGGCGTGGAGAGCCGAAGCCGATGACCTGGGCTCGCGCCCTCCTGACGATCTTCTTCGGCGCTCTGGCCGGCGGCGTCACCAACCGCCTGGCCATCTGGATGCTCTTCCACCCCTATGAACCGCCACGCCTGTTCGGTCGAGCCATCTCATGGATGCAGGGAGCTCTGCCGAAGAACCAGGCGCGACTGGCCAGCGCCGTCGGACGGGCGGTCGGGACCCGGTTGCTCACCGCCGACGACCTGGCAGCGGAGCTCCAGGATGAGGAGCTGCGGGAGACCTTCGAGACGAGAATCCGTGAGATCCTCGCGGCTCTGATCGAGGAGGAGAACCCCGCCCTGTCCGAGATCCTCCCAGATCGAGTGCTCGAGTAAGCCGAGTCCCTGCTGGGTCAGGTCTTCGACGAGCTCGTCGAGCGGGCGCTCTCCGGACTGGCCTCCCCCGGCTTCGCGGCGGAAGCCGAACAGCTCCTGGAGGCTTCGGCCGATCTCCTGGAAGACGAGCGCCTGTCCGAGACACTCGACGAAGAGAGGGTCCACGCTCTGCGCGAACGAGCCGGTGAGTGGCTCGGCGAGCTGGTCGACTCGCCCGCCCTGGAGACGACGGTGGACCGACACCTCGAACGGCTGGGCGCGGAGCTGCTTCGCCCCGGCCGTACGCTCGAGGAGATCATCCCGGCGCGGCTCGTAGCGACGGTCGAGCACGCCACCCAGGATTATCTACCCCTGGCGTTGGAGAAGCTGGGCCGTCTCCTCGAGGACCCCGAGGCCAGGGAGCGCGTCGAGAAGGTGGTGCGGCAGCTCCTGGATCGGTTCATGTCCGACCTGCGCTTCCACCAGAGGGTGATCGCCAAGCTGATCATCACGGAGGAGACCGTCCTTCGCGTGATCGACACGCTCGAGGCGGAAGGTGCTGACCGCCTGAGCGAGTTGCTGCGCGAATCAGAGGTGCAGGACGCCATCGCGAGGGGGGTGAACGAGACGATCGTCGAGTTCCTGCGCCGCCCGATCGTCAGCGTCCTCGGCAGCCCGGACGAACCGCAGGTGGAGAGCGCGCGAGAGGCCCTGGCGGAGTGGATCGTCCGGACGGCGCGCGATCCGTCGGCCCGCGAGTTCCTCCTGGATCAGGCCGAGGAGACGGTGGGACGCGTGGGAGAACGCAGCTGGGCCGATGCCCTGCGCAATCTGCCGGCGGCACGCCTCGGAAGCTGGATCGCCGCTGCGCTGGGAACCGAGCCCGGTCGGCAAATGATCCGAGCCGCGAGAGAACCGACCGTGCGGTGGGCTCTGACGCGGCCCATCGGACGACCGGGCCATCTTCTGGGAGAGGACGCGGCCGCTCGGCTGGGTAGCACTCTGTCCCCGCACATCTGGAGCTGGATCACCCGTCAGGTTCCCGAGATCGCCTCGCGCGTGCGCGTCGCCGAAAGGGTCGAAGAGAAGATCCGCGATTACCCTCTCGCTCAGCTCGAGACGCTGGTCCGCTCGGTAACCGAGCAGGAACTGAAGCTGATCGTGCGTCTCGGCTACGTCCTCGGCGGGGTCATCGGCACGGTACTCGTGGGGATCACGATCCTGGTCGGCTGACTGCGCTGCTCTTCGGCCGATCACGATCCTGATCGGCTCGGCGGCTCAGCCCGAGTTCTCGCGGGAGCGGCGGTACATCTCGGCGGCCCGATCGGGCTGCTGCAGGCGGTCGTAGACGATGCCCATGACGTAATAGGCGCGCGTGCTCGGCTTGATCTCAACGGCCTTGCGCAGAGAATCCAGCGCCTCCTCCCAGCGCTCCAGGTAGTTGAACGACTCGCCCAGGTAGACGTAGGCCGTGGCGCTCTCCGGATCCAGCTCGACGGCGCGCTGG
>JAUWDL010000373.1 GCA_030608825.1 Gemmatimonadales bacterium | reverse complement strand
GTGCCGACGACGCGCGGGGCGCTCGGGCTTACGCCTGCCGCTGGGCTCTCTTCGACGCGTCGCTGAACGTTCCAAAGACGACATCCCATAGCGGCGAGCTCACGCCGTAATCCTCGTCCGGGTTCGCGAAGTGATGCCGATGATGATGCTTTCTGAGGAGCTTCCCGAACGTCGTCGGCACCGATCGGTGATGCACGGCGTAGTGGGTCGTGTCGTAGATGAGGTAACCCACCAGGAAACCGGCGAATGCGGCGGGAGCCGCCTCCACACCGAATGCCCCTCGGAAGAGGAACCAGAAGAGAACGGCCAGTGGTATGCTGACCGCGGGAGCCATCACGAGTCGCTTCGAGTCGCTCGGGTACTCGTGATGTACCCCATGCATCAAGAAGTAGGAGAGGTGTCGGAAGTCGGGCAGCTTCGGGATGACGGCTTCGCCGGGCTCCAGGCCCGCGACGATGTCGTGGGTTCCGCTCATCACGGCGTCGGGCGCGTGGAAGACGAAGCGGTGCAGCACGTACTCCACAAAGGTCCAGAGAAGAAGACCTCCGAGGAAGAGCAACGCGGCTGTTCCCGCGGGGACGCGGCTCACCCATAGGAGCAGGAGTACCAGAGGCACGTAGATGAGGTGCGGGACCGCCGGATGCACGTGCGTGAAGCGCTCCAGGGCCTGGCTCCGGAACATCCGGACGGATTCATCTTTGTTGGACACGAAGTGCTTGTTCATCGTCTCTCGGCTGTGGGCTGTTGACGTCCGTTTGTAGCTCGCACGCGGTTATCCACCATGCATGAGTGTCAGCGAGCGAGGATTCGGTTCCCCGTCCGCATCGTTCCATGCTTGCCCGCCATCTGGCGTCTGGACAAGTTCTTGGCGGCCTTCCACCCCTGAAGACGACGCGGAGCGTACATGACCGGTCTGAAGAACCTCATCAACGAGGCGCACCGGCGCTCGCTGTGGCAGGTTATCGGAATCTACCTCGTCGCCTCATGGTTGGTATTCCAGGTCGTTCAGACGCTCACCGAGGGGCTCGGCCTTCCCGATTGGGTACCTCCGTTCGCTCTCATCCTTCTCCTGATTGGCCTCCCGATCGTCGTGGCTACGGCGTTCGTACAGGAAGGCGGGCCCGCTGCAGGCTCCAGGGCCGAGACCCCGGCCGACGGTACAGCCAGGGTCGAAGGCGCGGCTGGCGGGGAAGGTGCGGCTCCACACGAGGATGTCGCGCCGCCGTTGCCGAGTCCGGAGGTCGACACCGAGGAGCTGGGCACTCATCACAGGCTCTTTACGTGGCGCAACGCGATTCTCGGCGGCCTGCTCGGCTTCGCTCTGCTGGGGATTCTCACCGCTGGCTATATGACCACGCGTAGCCTCGGTATCGGACCGGCCGCCACGCTCGTCGCCCGAGGCGTGATCGATGAGCGGGAGCCGATTCTCCTCGCGGATTTCGAATCCACCGACTCTCTGCTCGCTCGGGCGGCCACGGAGGCGTTTCGCGTGGACCTCTCCCAGTCGTCCGTGGTGCGCCTCGTGGAGCCTGGCTTCGTAGCCGGAGCTCTGGAGCGCATGGACCGGCAACCCGGCGGCGGTCTCGACGTGGATCTCGCCATAGAGGTCGCCGTTCGAGAGGGCATACAGGCCGTAATCGCCGGCGAGATCGTGAGGGCCGGGGGCGGATATGTGCTCTCCGCGCGGGTAATATCGCCCGTAGACGGGGCCTCGCTGCTCTCCCACCGGGAGACGGCGACCGACTCGACCGAGATCATCCCGGCGATCGACGACCTCTCACAGCGGTTGAGGGAGCGGATCGGAGAGTCGCTGATCTCCATCCGCGGGGATCCTCCGCTGGAAAGGGTGACCACGCCCGATCTGGAGGCGCTCCGCAAGTACTCGCAAGCCATCCGGGCGATCGAGCTGGAGGGCGACGAGGCAAGGGGGATCAGCCTACTGGAGGAGGCCGTCGCCCTGGATACCGCCTTCGCCATGGCCTACCGCAAGCTCGGCGTCGTCCTGGCGAATCGGGCGGAAGAGCGGGCGCGCGTTGTGGCCGCCTTCACGAAGGCCTACCAGCACCGGGACCGCTTGACCGAGTTGGAGCGATACATCACGATGGGCTCGTATTTCTCGCTTGCTCACATGGATCTCCCGCAGTCGATGGCCGCGTACGAGAATGTCCTCGCGCTGGATCCGACCGAGACTACGGCGTTGAACAACCTCGGCGTGGCTCACGAGATCCGGCGCGACTTCAAAAGCGCCCAGGAGTTCTATCTGCGCGCCGCAGAAACGGATTCATCGACCGCGTTGTTCTCCCTGAACGCCGCTTCCGCGCATGTTTCCTTGGGCGACTTCCCAGGGGCCCGCGAGAGGCTCGAGTCCGCGGCCGCCCGGTGGCCGGACAACCCCGGCGTGGATTTGCGAGCCGGGGGTCATGCCGTCGCGGAGGGCCGCTACGACGAAGCGCGCTCCCGTTACGAGGCGGCCCGGGTCAAGGAGTCGGGCAGTTTGGCCCGAGAGGCCGCCGTCGAGAGGCGACTCGCCAGCGTCGATGCCATCGAAGGGAAGCTGCAGGCCGCGCGAAGGCGACAGGCTGTGGCGCTCGATCTCGATCGGGAGCGGAGTCTCGGTGCCGAGTACCTGGCCGACGCCGCCTGGGCCGTCAGGCTGTC
>JAUWDL010000386.1 GCA_030608825.1 Gemmatimonadales bacterium | reverse complement strand
ATCTGGCAGCCGGCTCCTTTCGTCCCGTGCTGATCCCCGAGATCGACACGCCGGACGCGGTGCGTCGCGTCGTCCTCTGCACCGGGAAGACCTACTACGATCTCGTCGGATCGGAGGCGTTCGAGGAGACGGCCGATCGGGTCGCGGTCGTTCGCGTCGAACAGCTGTATCCGCTGCCGGAGATGGAGCTGCGAGCCGCGATTGCGGGCTTCCCGGGAGCCCGAGAGATCGTGTGGGCCCAGGAGGAACCGAAGAACATGGGGGCCTGGGAGCACATCCGTCCCGAGCTGGACGCGGCCGCCGGCGACCGTAGCGTCCGCTACGCGGGTAGAGACGCGAAGGCGAGCACGGCGGAGGGCTACTCGGAGGTGCACGCCGAGCAGCAGGCCCGCCTCGTCCGTGATGCGCTGGCGGTCGAGGAGTGAGCCGTCCGTGAATCGCTTCACCAAGCTCATCCGCGAGATTCATCGCCGATCGATCTGGCAGGTGCTGGGCATCTACGTGGTGGGCAGCTGGCTGGTCCTCCAGGTCGTCGACACGCTGGCGGGCGCCCTGAACCTGCCCGACTGGGCGCCGCCGCTGGCTCTCTTCCTCCTGATCATCGGCCTCCCGATCGTGCTCGCCACCGCGGTCATACAGGGAGTCAGCCCGGCAACTTCCGGGACCGATGCCGGGACCGATCGAGAAGCCGACGGGGTGGCCGCTCCGAAGATCGGCGGCGAACGAGCGTCCGAGGCGCAGGGGTCGGAGGCGGAGGTCGATCCCGAGCGCCAGCTCTTCACCTGGAGAAACGCGATCCTGGGCGGGGTCGTCGCGTTCGCGCTATGGGGGATCGTGGCGGCCGGATGGCTCGCCCTCAAGGGCGCTCCGGCCGGCCTCGGAGGAGCGGGCGAGGCGATCCCGAGCGTGGCCGCGCTGCCGTTCGACAACATGAGCGGCGATCCGGAGGACGCATACTTCACCGATGGGATCCACGAGGAGATCCTGGCGCGCCTGGCCCAAATCGGCGGCCTCCGCGTGATCTCCCGCACCTCGGTCCTCGGTTATCGGGATTCTCCGAAGAACCTCCAGGATGTCGCCAGCGAGCTGGGCGTCGATCACGTGTTGGAAGGGAGCGTACGAAGGAGCGGCAATCGGATCCGCGTCACCGCCCAGCTGATCGACGCCGAGGGGGATCATCACCTGTGGGCCGAGCAGTACGACCGGGAGCTCACGACCGAGAACCTCTTCGACATCCAGGGGGATGTCGCCGGGAAGATCGCCGCGGCCCTCCGCACCGAGCTCTCGCCCGAGGAGGCGGAGCAGCTCGAGGCCCGTCCGACCGACAACCTCGAGGCCTACGAGTACTACCTGCGAGGGATCCAGCTGCGGAATCGGGGCTTCAGCCCCGAGATCTTCGAGGAGTTGATCCCGGCGTGGGAGCGGGCGGTGACACTGGATCCTGAGTTCGCAGCGGCGCACGCTGCCCTGTCGATCGCGCACTCCGACATGTGGTGGTTCTACCACGACCGAACGCGGGAGCGTCTCGAGCGATCGGCGGCCTCGCTGGCGCGGGCGCGGGAGATTGCGCCCGACCTCCCCCAGGTGCTCGTGGCCGAGGGCTGGTACTACTACCACGGGCTATTGGACTACACACGGGCGCTGAAGGCGTTCGAGGCGGCGCTGGAAGCTTTGCCCGGTGATCCCGAGCCCGCCTACGGCATCGCCGCCGTCTATCGCCGCCTCGGCGACATGGAGACGTCCGTCGGCTACTTCAAGCGCGCACAGGAGCTGGATCCGAGGTCGCCGATCCTGACGGTCCAGATCGGGGAGACCCTCGCGCTGCTCCGACGATTGGACGAGGCGGAGCCGTACTGGGACCAGGCGATGGCGCTGAATCCGGAGTTCCGGGATCCCTACGTGGAGAAGGCGAGGCTCTTCGTTGCGAACGGCGACACACGAAGCGCCCGGGAGACCCTTGCCGCCGGCGCGGAGACCGGAGCCATCAAACCGTACGCGCAGGAGTGGATCTGGCTGGAGACGCTGGAGGATCGGTACGACGACGCCCTGAGTCGACTGGATCAGGCGCCTGCCGACTTGCTGGGCGATCCGGAGCTCGGCGAGTCCTGGAACACCCAGTCCGTGTATGTGCCCAGAGAGCAATGGTACGCCATCCTGAAAGGGCTGCTCGGTGACACCGAGAGCGAGCGATCCTACTGGGAGGCTGCGGCTGCTCACCTCGAGCCGCTGATGCTGGAGCGGCCGGAGGACCCGCGCCTCCACAGCGCGCTGGGCATCGCCTACGCCGGGCTCGGCCGGAAGGTGGACGCGATCCGGGAGGGGAAGCTGGGCGTGGCGCTCATGCCGATCACCCGGGAGGCCTACCGCGGGGCTTACCGCCTGGAGGACCTCGCGCAAATCTACGCCAACGTCGGAGAGCCCGACGCGGCCGTGGACGAGCTCGAGATCCTGTTTGACCGTCCGACGCTGATGACCGTGGGTCGCTTGCGCCTCGAGCCCTGGTGGAGGCCGCTCGACGGCTACCCGCGTTTCGAGGCGCTACTTCTCGAGCATGAGCCGGTCACGGAGTAGGCGCCGGCAAGCGCAGAGATGACCACGATAC
>JAUWDL010000146.1 GCA_030608825.1 Gemmatimonadales bacterium | reverse complement strand
AATGGTGATCGATACGAGCACGTGCATTGGGTGCATGGACTGTGTCGCCGCCTGCAAAACCGAGAACAACGTGCCCGATGGTTTTTGCCGGGATTGGATCGTGACCGAGGTGACCGGAGTTTTCCCGCAGCTCTCCATGGAGATTCGAAGCGAACGCTGCAACATGTGCGACAACCCGCCGTGCGTGCATTGTTGCCCGACAGGAGCGAGTCATGTCTCGGACTTCGGCAAGCTCGTGCAGATCACCGAGGACATGTGTATCGGATGCAAGGCGTGTCTCGCGGCATGCCCCTACGGTGCACGCTACACCCATCCGGACGGCTACGCCGACAAGTGCACCTTCTGCATGCACCGGGTGGTGGAGGGCCTGGAGCCCGCGTGCGTGGCGGTGTGCCCGACGCACTGCATGTACTTCGGAGACCTCGACGACCCGAACAGCACCGTGAGCCGGCTCCTCCGGTCGCGAGAGCACCATACGCTGCTGCGGGAGGCGGGCACGAAGCCGCGGATCTACTTCCTGGTGTGATGACGCCGGGATGATCCGATCGACCAACGCCGGATGAGCGACACGATGCAGGAGATCACGAGCACGCGCGCGAACGAGATGGTGGACCCCGCCCTGCACATCTGGGGCTGGGAGATCCCGATCTACCTGTTCCTGGGCGGACTCGTGGCCGGGATGATGATCATCTCCGGCTACTTCCTGCTGTCGGGCCGGCACAGGAACACGCGCTGCGCCTGCTTCGTCCTCCCCGGGCTCAGTTTGGTTCTCCTGTCGGTCGGCATGTTCGCCCTGTTCCTCGACCTCGAGTACAAGGTCCACTTCTGGCGGCTCTACACGACGATCGAGCCGAAATCGCCGATGTCATGGGGCTCGTGGATCCTGCTGCTGGTCTACCCCGCCCTGCTGGCGAACTTCCTGCTGCGCGTCCCGCCGCTCCTCGGGCCGGGTAAGCTGCTGGACCTGTCCGAGCGATTGATCAGGCACGAGATGTTCGTCAAGTGGACCGGCGCCCTGAACATGCTGCTCGGCGCGCTGCTCGGCGTGTACACCGGGATTCTGCTCAGCACGCTGGGGGCGCGGCCGCTGTGGAACAGCGCCATGCTGGGGCCGCTCTTTCTGACGTCCGGCCTGTCGGCGGCGGCGGCGCTCGTCCACATGATCGCCCGGGATCGCTCGGAACGGGAGTTGCTCGCCAAGGCGGACAACGCCTTCTTGATCACCGAGCTGATGCTGATCGGGCTCCTGTTCATCGGCCTGGCTACCGCCACCCGGGTACACATCCGGGCGGCCGAGCTGTTCTTCGGAGGTCCGTACACGGCCGTGTTCTGGGTGTTGGTCGTGGGGATGGGGATCGTGGTGCCGCTGATCGTCCAGCTGCTTGCCGTCAACCACAAGATCCGGCACACCCCGCTCGCCCCGCTGGCGGTGATTATCGGGGGCGTGCTACTCCGCTTCGTGATCGTCTACGCGGGCCAGCACAGCACTTGGAGGTTATGAGAATGGCTGCAACCGTCGCGACCGAGGCCATGAAGGCGGGCGCAGCGGCTCGCCACGAAGCTGGCACCGGACCGGCGCCCTACATGAATCCCTACCTGGCCGGGGTCGGACTGGGACTCGTCTTGCTGGCGACGTTCGTGCTCATGGGCCGCGGGTTGGGGGCCTCGGGGGCTTTCACGTCGGTCGTGGCCGTAGCTGTCGAAGCCGCGGCACCGGAGCACGCGAGGGCGAACGAGTTCTACGTCGGCTATCTGGAGAACGGGTTCGGCCATCCATTCAAGAGCTTCCTGGTGTTCGAGGTGCTCGGACTGATCGTCGGAGGCTTTCTGTCGGGTGCCCTGGCGGGCCGGAACCGACGCACGGTCGAGAAGGGGCCGCGTATTAGCACCCGGGGCCGTCTGGGGCTGGCCTTCCTCGGCGGCGGCCTCATGGGCGTGGGATCCAAGCTGGCACGCGGCTGCACGAGCGGGCAGGCGCTCAGCGGTGGCGCGGTTCTCAGCGTCGGGAGCTGGGCGTTCATGCTCATGGTGTTCGCCGGAGCGTACGCTCTCGCCTACTTCGTGAGGAGGCAGTGGCTATGATCGCGCCCTTCTTCAAGTACGGTCTTTTCGGCGACGAAGCATCCCTGATCCTCGCCTTTCTCGTGGGGATCGGCTTCGGCTTTTTCCTCGAGCGCGCGGGCTTCGGCAGCGCCCGAAAGCTGACGGCGCAGTTCTATCTGACCGACCTGACCGTGTTCAAGGTGATGTTCACCGCGATCATCACGGCGCTGCTGGGGATCTTCTATCTGTCGTGGATCGGCTGGGTGGACCTGTCGCTCGTCTACGTGCCCAACACGTATCTCGCGCCGCAAATCCTCGGCGGGCTGCTTCTCGGCTTCGGCTTCATCGTCGGCGGGTACTGCCCGGGGACATCCGTCGTAGGGACGGCTACGGGCCGTTTCGACGGTTTCATCTTCCTGCTGGGACTGATGGCGGGGATATTCGCCTTCGGTGAAGCCTATCCGCTCCTCGAAGGTTTCGTGAACAGCACGGATCTGGGGCCCATCACGCTCCCGGAAGCCCTCCACGTGTCGTACGGACTGGTGGTCTTCGCCGTGGTGGCGCTGGCCGTCGTGGGCTTCTGGGGAGCGGGGATCGTGGAGCGTAGGTTTGCCGCTAGATGATAGGATTCCGAATGCCGAAGCTTAGCACGAACCAATGGTTGGCCGTCGTCGCCCTCCTTCTCGGAGCGCTGGCCGTGGTGGGCGAGCCCTACGCCGGCACGAGGACCAGCCTGGACGCCCGTGAGCTGGCGATGATCGTCGAGGGGCGTGCGGATCACGTGACCGCCCCGGAACTGGCCGATTGGATCATGCAGGGGCAGACCGACTACCGGCTCATCGACATCCGGGAGGACACGGCCTACGCCCGGTACCATATTCCCGGGGCGGAGAACGTCCAGATCCGCGAGCTCCCCGAGTATCCGCTGTTCCGAAACGAGCGAATCGTCCTCTACTCCGGCGGCGGAATCCACGCCGCCCAAGCCTGGTTTCTCCTCAAAGCGATGGGCTTCCCCGGCGTCTACACGGTGCTCGGGGGATTCGATGCCTGGATCGACGAGGTCCTCTATCCCGCCGCGCCGTCGGCGACGACGCCGGAGAGCATGGCGGAGTTCGAACGCGCTGAGGCCGTTGCCGCCTTCTTCGGGGGCTCGCCGCGCGGAGCCGGCGAAGAGGGGGAGCTCCAGGAGCTCGCGCTGCCCAGCGTCGACCTCACATCTCCGGTGATCGTTGCGCCTCGGAAGAAGAGACGCAAGGAAGGCTGTTAGCCCAACGCGGTGCGCGGCCTCGGCGGCCTTCGAAACAAGAACCCGGCCGGAAGCGTATGATCCTTTGACGCCTCAGGTTGACTCAGAAAAGGCGGTGGTTCAGATGGCGAAGAGCAACAGGGGGAGAGCTCCGAGGGACCGCAAGCGCCCGTACCGCTTCCCCAAGCCGCCGTGCACGCCGCGGTTTCCGGGGCCGCCGGAACCCGTGAGCCCGGGCGGCTCGGAGTGCACGACGGGTCCGGATCCGCGCGAGCTTTTGAAGAGGGTGAAGAAAAAGCGGTAGCGATTCTCCCGCGGAATCGCCGGATCAGTACTCGATCCGGTCCTCCAGATCCTCCCAGACGCGAAACGCCTCGTCGGCTCCGTCCACGGCCACGTGCCGCGTGGGGAGAACCCGGCGCCCGATCGGCCGGGCTATCTCCTCGTAGATGAACGCATCGTCAAATCCGGCCTCCGCCGCTACGCCCCGATCGTTGGCGTAGTAGATCCGCTCCATCCGCGCCCAGTAGATGGCGCCCAGACACATCGGGCAGGGTTCGCTGCTGCAGTAGATCTCACATCCGTCCAGTCGAAAGGTATCCAGATTCCGGCAGGCGTCGCGGATCGCCTGCACCTCGGCGTGGGCCGTCGGATCCTTCTGCCCGGTCACGCCGTTGGACCCGTGGCCCACGATCTCGCCGTCCTTCACCACCACGGCCGCGAAGGGACCGCCGTTCCCCGATGCCGCGCTCTCCACGGCGAAACGAAGCGCTTCCCGCATGAAGCGGTTGGAATCGTCGCTATCGGCTTTCATCGGCTTGGCTCATCTCCTCGTCCAGGCCGCCGTTGCTAGCCGGCGGACGGAGCGCCACCATCAGTGACGATCGTTGTCTCACACTTCTACTCGGTGGTGCCTGCCATGAGCTCTCGACCGGCCACGAAGCCGCGGCCCCGAAGGCTTGCCAACGTTCCGGCGGAAGGCTCCTCGATGCTCCGTCGTGAGGGCCTCTCCAAACTGACGGGGCGAGAGCGCTATGTCGATGACCTCCCGCTGGAGGACTTCCTCTGGGGAGCCACGGTCCGCAGTCCCGCGGCGAGAGGCCGCATCTCCGACATCGTCTTTGGAGACGGGGTGGACTGGTCCGAGTTCGTGATCGTCGACCACACCGACATCCCGGGCAGAAACGCCGTCTACCTGATGGAATACGATCAACCGGCCCTGGCGCCCGGCTACGTTCGGCACGTGCACGAGCCGGTCCTCCTGCTGGCCCACCCGTCGCGCGAGGTGGCCCGCCGCGCGCTGCGCGAGGTGCAGGTCATCGTCGACGTCGACCCGCCGGCTCTCGATTTCCGCGCCCTGCCGGGTCCGGATCTGATTCAGTACGGCGAGGACAACGTGCTCAAGCGACTGTCGATCCAGAAGGGCGACGTGGAACGGGCGCTGGCCGAGTCTCCTATCGTGGTCGAGGGCGTCTACGAGACGGGCGCCCAGGAGCATGTCTACCTCGAGACGC
>JAUWDL010000392.1 GCA_030608825.1 Gemmatimonadales bacterium | reverse complement strand
GCCCATCTCCGCCGACGGAGCGTCTGACGATCACGCCCCCCGCCGTACTCTCGGCCGGCCGGATCTTCCTCTTCGCCCGCGGCCCGGCGAAGGCCGACGCGGTGCGCGAAGCTCTCCTCGGAAAGGCCGACATGTCACGCTGTCCGGCCCGATTGGCCCGAGGCGGAACATGGGTGGTGGATACGGAGGCGGCAGCCCAGCTCAGGCCGTGAACGCCTGCTTCACGCGCTCCCAGAAGCCGGGCTCCTTCGTGTCGGGAGCCGGAGGAGCGTCCTCGAGGGGAGTCATTCCCTCGAGCGCCTCACGCTGAGCGGATGAGAGCCGGGTCGGCGTCCAGACCAACACACGCACGATCAGATCGCCCCTGCCCTGGCCGCGGAGGCGCGGCATGCCGCGACCACGCAGGCGCAAGGCCTGGCCGCTCTGAATGCCTGCCGGGATCTCGAGCTCGGACTCTCCATCGATCGTGGGGACGAGGATCTCGTCGCCGAGCGCCGCCTGCGTGAAGGTGACCGCGAGGTTGTGGATCAGGTCATCCCCGTGACGCTCGAACCTGGGATCTTCCTCGACCTCGATCGCCACCAGCAGGTCGCCCGGAGGTCCGCTCTTCGGCCCGGCATTGCCCCGGCCCGAGAGCCGCAGAAAATCATCGGACGACACGCCGGCCGGAGCCTCGATCGAGATCTTCTTGTCGCGCCGCAGGCGACCCTGGCCGTCGCACTCATCGCACCGGCTCTCGATGATCCGGCCATCGCCGCCGCACTCCGGGCAAGGACGCACGCTCACGAACTGACCGAGCATGGAGCGCTGAACCGATCTGACTTCGCCGGCCCCGGCGCACGCGCTGCACGTGACGGGAACCGTGCCGGGCTCGGCGCCGCTCCCTTCACAGCGCTCGCAGCGCTCGAGGAGCCGCACGCGGAGCGTTTTCTTTGCCCCTGCCGCGGCCTCGGCGAGAGTGATTCGGAGCCGCACTCTGACATCGCTGCCGCGTCGAGGTCCGGTGCGGCGTCGCTGCTGGAAGAGATCCCCAAAGGCGCTTCCGCCGCCAAACTCGCGCATGAAGACGTCGAAGGCGTCGGCGAAGTTGAATCCGCCCATCCCGGCGCCCGTGCCGGCGCCGCGGCGGATTCCGGCTTCGCCGTACCGATCGTAGAGGTCCCGCTGCTGCGGATCGCGCAGCACCTCATAAGCCTGCGTGACGGTCTTGAACCTGGCCTCGGCGTCGTGCGAGTCGTTGCGGTCGGGATGATACTGCATCGCCAGCTTGCGGTAGGCCTTCTTGATCTCCTCGGGGCCCGCCTGCCGGGAGACTCCCAACACGTCGTAGTAGTCTGCCATCTATCGTCCGGTAAGGCCGTCTCGAGCGCGGTTCAATGCTGCATCAACCGGGAGACGAGGGAGGACGTGCAGTCTACGACGGCCACGACCTTGTCGTAGGGCATCCGGGTCGGCCCGATCACTCCCACCACCCCGTGCAGATGGCCGACCTCGTAGCTGGCGGTCACCATGGTCAGGTCGAGGAGCTCGGGAGCTTCATGCTCGGTTCCGATGGTAATCTGAGGTCCGCTCTCCTGCGCCCGTTGACCGAGCACGGAAGCGAGAAGATCTCTCTGTTCCGTGAGCTCGATGAGCTGCCTCAAGCCCTCCTGGGTGGTGAACTCAGGCTGGTCGGCCAGCGAGGATGCGGTGCCGAGGTGCACCTGTCGGTTCGTCGCGACCCAGTCGAAGATCTCGGGACCCGACTCGACGAAGATGTTGATCAGGTTTCCCGCCTCCTTCATGTCGATGTCGCGAAGCCGCTCGCCGAGCGTCGCCTCGATGTCGCTGAGCGTGCTGCCCGCCAACCGCTCGTTCAGCACCGTGGCCAAAGCGGAGAGCGTCTGCCGAGGCAGCCGGCTCCTCAGGTCCACGTAGACCGTCCGGACTACGCCGGACTCGAGGGTGAACACGAGAAGGACCTTCTCCGAGTCGACGGGGACGAGGTCCATTCGCTGCAGCACGGCCGTCGAGAGCATCGGCCCGATCGCCAGGCCCAGCTCACCGGTCAGGAGGCTCAACACCGAGGCGGCCCGAGCGATGAGCTCTTCGATCGCGCTCGCCTGACCGCTGGTCAGCTCCTGCTCGATCCGCACCTGTTGGACGGTCGAGAGCGGGCGCAGCCCCATGAGCTCGTCGACGTAGTAGCGGTACGCCAGGTCGGTAGGCACCCGCCCGGCCGAGGTATGGGGGTGGGTGAGAAACCCCTTCGTCTCGAGGTCCGCCATCGTGTTCCGCACCGTCGCGGCGGAGACGCCCAGCGCGTAGTGCTTCGCGATGGTCCGCGAGCCCGCGGGCTCGGCCGATTCGATGTAGCTCTCGAGAACGGCGATCAGGAAGGCTCTCTCTCGATCGGTCAGACTCTGCAACATGGACTCGCTGCTCGGTTATCCCTGCTTCCGCCACACGGAACGGCGGAGCGACGTCAAAGATCGCCCTTCGATACGCGTTCAGCTTGGAAAGCGTTCCAGCTCCCTGTCGCCCCCGCGGCGATCACGTGACGATAAGACGTACCTGCCGTCCCCCTGCCGCTGC
>JAUWDL010000363.1 GCA_030608825.1 Gemmatimonadales bacterium | reverse complement strand
TCCCCTCGTGAATGATCTCCTTGACCTTGGCGACGAGATCATCGCCCCTGACCTGATGCTCCTCCGTGCCGATCCGTTTCTGCTCCAACTGTAGCCTCCTGAGATCCGGCGACGCTTCTGCCTGCCGACGACACAGTATAGCTTCCCGGGTTCGTTCCACGCGCAGGCCGCCGTGTCGCATTCGGCAGACCCGGACAGGAGCCTCGAGCTCCGCGCCGGCCGAGCGTACGCGAGCCGAGGAGGATACAGGTGAGGCAGCGCACGACAACGATGGCTCTGGTCTGGATGAGCGCCGCGGTCGCGGGAGTGCTTCCCGGCTCGGGCTTCACGAGCCCGGCCTGGGCCCAATCCGCCGATCGGTTCGAGCTGATGGATGTCTTCGAGCTCGAGTGGGCGTCCGATCCGCAGATCTCGCCGGATGGCGAGCGGGTCGTGTACGTCCGCAACTCGTTCGACGTGATGACGGATCGGCGGATCTCCGACCTCTGGATTATCGGGGCGGATGGGTCGAACCATCGGGCGCTGACCTCGCTTCCGGGCGCCGAGGCTTCCCCTCGCTGGTCTCCCGATGGAAGCCGCATCCTCTACCTCTCCAACGGGGAGGGTGAAGAGGGGGCCAAGCGGCTCTGGCTGCGCTGGGTGGGCACCGACGACCGAGCTCTTCTCGCGACCTTGACCCACTCTCCGGGCGGCCTCGTCTGGTCGCCGGACGGGGGGTGGATCGCCTTCTCCATGTTCGTTCCCGCGCCCGCGGAGCTCTTCGTGGATCTCCCGGCGAAGCCGGAGGGTGCGGATTGGGGCGAGCCGTTCATCGCGATCGACGAATTGGAATACCGCTCCGACGGCGACGGCTACCTGGAAAAGGGTTACACGCAGCTATTCGTGCTTCCGGCCGATGGAGGCACGCCTCGCCAGCTGACCACGGGACCCTACAATCACGACGGCGCGATCCAGTGGACGCCGGACGGCCGGTCGCTGATCGTCTCCGCCCAGCGGCAGGAGGAGTGGGAGTACTCGCCCAGAGATACGGAAATCTACGAGGTCTCGGTCGCTGACGGTGCGGCGCGCCCCCTCTCCGAGCGGGTCGGTCCCGACTCGGATCCCGTCGTCTCGCCGGATGGGTCGGCGATCGCATACGTGGGCTTCGACGACCAATACCAGGGCTACCAGGTCACGGAGCTGTACGTGATGGACCGTGACGGCGGGGAAATCCGCAGCCTCACGGCGGGCCTCGACCGGGACGCGGAGAATCCGGCGTGGAGCGCGGATGGCTCGGGGCTCTTCTTCCAGTACGATGACGAGGGGAACACGAAGCTCGCGTTCGTGGCGCTGGATGGGAGCGTCCGAACCCTGGCGGCGGATGTCGGCGGTCTCTCCCTCGGTCGCCCGTATTCGGGAGGGACGTTCTCGGTCGCCCGCGACGGCCGCTTCGCCTTCACCTTCTCCCGGCCGGACCACCCGGCGGATGTGGCCGTGGGCGGCCCAGGCATCGAGTCCCCGCGGCGTCTGACGGCGCTCAACGACGACCTCCTCTCGCACAAGGAGTTGGCCGACGTAGAGGAGATCTGGTTCGAGTCCTCCTACGACGGACGCCGGATCCAGGGCTGGATCGCCAGGCCGCCGGGCTTCGATCCCTCGCGCAAGTACCCGCTGGTCCTCGAGATCCACGGCGGACCCTTCGCCAACTACGGCGACCGCTTCTCGGCCGAGGTTCAGCTGTACGCGGCTGCCGGCTACGTCGTGTTGTACGTGAACCCGCGAGGCTCGACGAGCTACGGCGGCGAGTTCGGCAACCTCATCCACCACGCCTATCCGAGTCAGGACTACGATGACCTGATGTCGAGCGTGGATGCCGTGATCGAGCGCGGCTACGTGGACGAGGAGAACCTGTTCGTCACGGGCGGGAGCGGCGGCGGGGTGCTGACCGCGTGGATCGTGGGCAAGACGGACCGGTTCCGGGCCGCTGTGTCGGCGAAGCCGGTCATCAACTGGTACAGCTTCGTGCTCACTGCCGACCGGACGTCGTTCTTCTCCCGCTGGTGGTTTCCGGGGTTCCCGTGGGATCATGCCGAGCACTACATGGCGCGCTCGCCTCTGTCACTGGTCGGGAACGTGACCACACCGACCATGCTGCTGACGGGGGAGGAGGACTATCGCACGCCGATCTCGGAGAGCGAGCAGTTCTACACGGCGCTCAAGCTGCGCAAGGTGCCCACGATGCTCGTCCGCATCCCGGACGCGTCCCACGGAATCGCGTCCAGGCCGAGCAACCTGATGGGAAAGGTCGCGTACATCCTGGGCTGGTTCGAGCGCTACCGGACGGATTCACGGCGAACGGCGGCGGCCGCCGCCACCTCGACGCCCTGAACGCCGTGAGACAGGCGGGTGCGCTGCGGGGGCGGATCGCGGAGCTGGAAGACGTGGCGCGGCGTCTGGAGCCGGGGCCGGAGGACCGGGAGGCTCTGCGCGCTCCCGTCGTCGGCCACTCGGAGGAGTTCTACGCCGGGTTGGAGGAAGCGCTCACCTACCGGGTCACGGAGGACAAAGGGGCGGGCCTCCTGAAGGTGCCGATCCCGGAGGAAGGAATCGGGATCGATGAGGCGCTCGAGATCATCGGGGAGCACGTGGACCGTCCGGGCCTCAACCCCGCGTCGGGCGGCCACATGGCGTACGTGCCCGGCGGTGGGGTGTTCGCTTCCTCCCTCGGGGACTACCTGGCGGAC
>JAUWDL010000259.1 GCA_030608825.1 Gemmatimonadales bacterium | reverse complement strand
TCGCTGTTCTGCTTCACCCAGTAGTCAAAGCAGCGCTCCCCGTCGATCGACCACTTCCGCACGCCGCGCAGGTTGGACTTGTTGTACACCTCCGTCGTCGGCTCGCGGTCCGAGATGGCATTGACCGGGCACGCCTCCGTGCAGCGGCGGCAGACGTCGCAGAACTCCTTGACCCCGAATCGGATGGGAGCGTCGGTGGCGAGCGGAAGGTCGGTGAAGATCTTCCCCAGACGCACGCGGGGGCCGAACTCCCTGGTGATCAGGAGCCCGAGCCGGCTGTATTCTCCGAGTCCCGCCTTGATGGCATAGGGGATCGCAGTCGAAGAGTCGTTCATGCTGGCGACCGCGTTGTACCCGAGGTTTCGGATGTACTGAGCCGTCGAGAGCACGACGAGCGCATCGTGCGAGTATCCGAGTCCGGTCGCCGCGCCGCTGAGGGCGGAGGGCACGGTCCGGATCCAGCCGTAGTCCATCTGCTGCGCCGTGACGACCACCCGATCCAAACCGCCGGGGATGTCGTTGGGTCTCTCCGTCAGAGAGATGTCGCTGAACTTCGACGTGTACATCCAGCGCTCGTCGTACTCCGTGATGCCGACCAGGCTGGCGCCGAACGACTTCGCGACCCGCTTGATCTCCCGCGCTGCCGCCTCAGGCGATTCGAACTCGGTCTTCGCGCTCGCGACGTCGCGCTGGAGCGTAAAGGCTTCCGTGAAGCCTTCGCGCCGATCCTCGGACTCCTTGAGCTCCGTGAAGATGTCGCTGACGTGCCAGGCGGCGTTTCGGAGGGCGTAGTCCTTCTGGGTGAATCCGTCCGCCTTCCGCCAGCTCTCCAGCGGCTCGCGGTAGGTCTCGTAGAATCGAGCGGCTTTGTCGCTCTTGACCCGCTCGTCCCACCAGGAGCGCCGGAAGACGTCGAACTTCTGGTTGAAGCGCTCGAAGTCCGGCGTGATCTCGAAGCCTGCGTCTACGTCGGTCGACTGGAAGCCGGCCTGTTCGTCGCCCATCAGACCCGGATCACCAGTCGGTCGAACATCCTGCGGGAGGCATCGGCAATCTCCGCCACGGCGCCGTCGAACGCTTCCTCGTTCGCCCGCGAGGGTTGGCGATATCCGCTGATCTTGCGAACGAACTGGAGGGCTGCGTCCGTCAGCTCCTCGTTTGTCGGCGCGCCGTCTGGCGTCCTGAGCTTTCTGATGTTTCTGCACATAGCTCGCTCTATCCTCGTTCGCTGGGCTCGCTCGGCCTCCCGTGGTCCGCGTCGATTCGTCTGAAACGGCCGTATATGAACTGCTGATCGACGCCGGAAGGCGTGCGGTGGGTCTCCTCGCGGGTCTCGACGAGCTCCCACATCTCCCCGAGCTCCGCCGAGAGAGAGGCGGCGTCGTAGCGAACGACCGGTAGTCCGCTGCAACGCTCCGGTCCCTCGGGCCCGAAGGTTGCCAACACGGCGTTCCCGCCGGGCGGGACCGCTCGGCCCAGGGTCCCGCGGTAGCCGATCCGATCCGCCGGATCCCTGAGAAAGTGGAAGACGGCCCGGTCGTGCCACACGTCGAACGTGTGCGGAGGCGCAAAGCTCCGCACGTCTCCGCAGAGCCATTCGATGTCTTGGCCGTGGCCACCCAGCCTCTCTCGGGCGATCGAGAGTGCGGTCCGGGAAACGTCCAGCACCGAGATGTTCGAGTACCCGCTGTCGAACAGGACGTCCACCAGCCGCGATGCGCCCCCGCCGACATCGATGATGCGGCCGCTCGTGCCCTTGCTGGCGCCGCGGATGAGCTCGAGGGAGAGTTCAGGCTCGGCCTGAAACCAGCTCATCGCTTCGGGGCCGCACGCGGTCCACACTCGCTCCCAGTGTGCCCGCACCCGTCGCCCGCCACCGGGGTCAGAGGTCATCGCCGTGGTCCGCGTGGGTGGCGTCCTCGGCAGGCGCGGCTGCCGCTTTCGGTAGGCGCGGATCAGCCGGGCTCCGAGCTGCCACACCCGTCTCGCCTATACGGGCCACGATGCGGTCGACGCGGCGGGCGGCCTCGACGATCATCTTCCAGTTCAGCGGCACGATCGGCTGGGCGTGCGCCAGGTTGTTGCGAAGGGAGCCCAGCTCCTTTATCCACTTCTCGCTCTCCCGGCGCGAGGAGAACTCGAATTCCTCGCGCCACTCCTCCTCTCGAATCAGAAGCTGCATCTTGTCGCCCACCTGCAGGCAGTCCACGAGCCGCACCGGCTGCCCCCGTCGCATCCGCTCCGCGTGAAGCTCCCGCGCCTTCCGCATGCGGCCGCTGGAGACCAGCTCAGTCCACGAATCGTCCGGATAGAGCGACTCGATCGTCTCGGTCAGGAAGATCTCCACGATCGTGATCAACCCGAACAGCCACATCCTGGCCGGCGGCTTCTCGAAGTGCGGACGCACCACGAAAGCGTCGATCTGGCCAAGGACCGACACGAAACAGTACTCGCGGCCCTCGCCGAGACGCTCGACGACCTCCGGAAGGGAAGCGCGGTGCTGGATGACACGGGCGGGATCGATCTCCCGAACGTGATCCGCGCACGAGCCTCCCGACTGAAGATCACTGGCGCGGACGTACCCGGACACCCTGCCATCGCGCCGCACCCCACCGACCGGATCGCGGGAGCCTTCCAGTGCCACCATCGCCGCAGCCGCGTCGGCGGTCGCGTCGAAGGAGAGCAGAGGCTCGGCGATGTCGAGGACCGTGAAACCCTCGGTGAAGAGCCGCTTCATGCGAAGCTGCAGGGCCTCGCGGTCCATGGGGTCGCGGGAGATCATTCGGGATCGCTCGCCGGTGATCTGCAGAGACTCGCGCGCGAGGTCACCAGACCTTCAAGGCCGGGATCCAGCGTGGCGCGAAGGAGAACGCGGGCCCGGCCGTGTCCACCATGACGCGAACCCAACCCACTTCGGGCGATCCCATGACCTGCATCCGGGTGAAGTTGTCGAGGGTTTCTCCCGTCCGACGGTCGATGAGAGGGGAGTCCACGATGAACTCGTGGCTGTCGCCGTGAGCGAGGAGGACGGGCCCGTCGAAGGTGGCCACCTCTTCCTCCAGGGTTCTCAGGAACGGCTCGAAGGCTCGTCGATACACGTCGGCCGGGTCTTCGAAGACGAGGTCCGCGTGCTGCATGAGGAAGACCGCACGCGCTGCCGTAGCGCGCGCTTCCTCGAAGGTGTCGCGAAGCCACGCCGTGGCCGCCCCGGTCCGGCGCCACACCTCTCGATCATCGGCCTCGCCGCGGTCCGCGAAGTCCACCATGCCGTTACGGCTCCCGACGAGGTGAAGGGTGGCGAAGACGATGCCGCCTCGCGTCCACCGCTGGTGCTCCACGAACTCCGGCCACGCGGGATCGGAGGCCTGGACGACCACGCCCATCGGCGCGCCCCCGAGGCTCCGGCCCGGACTTGGGAAGT
>JAUWDL010000126.1 GCA_030608825.1 Gemmatimonadales bacterium | reverse complement strand
CGGTAGCGTACATGGACCATCTGTGGATCTCGGAGGGGCCATGATCCGGAAAGGTGCGCCGGGAGCGGGGCACAGGACTCGGCGGCGGCTGCTCGTCAACCTGCGTCTGGTCGGCAGCTGGCTGCTTCTCGTCGTCCTGCTCCTCCTCGTTCCGGTCGGCTGCCAACAGCTGCCCGATGGCGGCGACGATCGCACGACGATGGTCGTGCTCTATCCCGGGACGGGTGTGCGAGCCTTCCTGAACGGGAGCGGCCCGTTGGTCTTCCTGCTCCCGCTCGTCGGGCTCACCGATTCCGGAACGCTCGAGGGCCGTCTGGCGCAGCGCTGGGAGCACACGCCCGATCGGCGTTCGTGGACGATCTGGCTCCGTTCCGACGTCCGCTGGCATGACGGCGTTCCGGTCACCGCGCACGACGTGAAGTTCACCGTCGATCTGATGCACCATCCGGCGATCGCGGACCTCAACCACATCGAAGATGTCACGGTAGTTGACGACACGACGCTGGTGATGCGCTTCTCGGGCGTGCGGCCGTTTGCTTCCTGGTGGCTGCCCGGCGCCTGGAACGTGTTCTATCCGAAGCACCTGCTCGAGGACGAGGATCCGGCCGAGTTCTACCGTTGGGAGTACTGGGAGCGCCCGGTGGGCAACGGGCCGTTCCGCTGGGTGAGCCATCAGCCGGGCGCTCAGCTCGAGTTCGAGGCCAACCCCGACTACTACCGGGGCAAGCCCGCGATCGACCAACTCATCATCCGCTTCGGCTCTCTCGGCTTCACAGGCCTGCTGGCCGGCGAGGTCGACGCCATCAACTTCGCGAGCAGCAATGATGTACAGATCCTGGCGGACGATCCGCGGTTCCGGCTCTACCGCGAGGTCTGGGATGATGTCGCCGCGCTCCAGTGCATCTTCTGGAACCACAGGAACTCGCTCTTTCAAGACGTCCGCGTACGCCGGGCGCTCACGCTGGCGATCGACCGAGCGGACCTGAAGAACGCGATGTTCATGTGGCCCGGGCTCCCCGTGATCGATGGGCTCGTGAGTCCGCGGCAGTACTGGACCGAACGGCTGCCTCCGCCGTTCCCATTCGATCCGAGCGAGGCCGCGCGCCTGCTCGACGAAGCTGGGTGGCGAGACGAGGACGGCGACGGTGTGCGTGAGAAGGACGGCCAGCGGCTCGAGTTCACCGTGCTCGCCAACGAGGAGTGGGAGGGCGCGGCAGTGTACGCCAACCAGAGCCTTCGAACTGTGGGCGTGCGGATGAACGTTCTGCTCCTGGACAGCAGCGTCGTACGGGAGCGGCTCGCCAGCGGTGACTTCGACGCCGTGATCGAGTACCTGTGGGCGGAGCCCGGATCCGGCGTCCACTCGCTCGACGCGCTTCTGGGCGAGGAATCCAGCACGGGTTACCGCAACCCGCGTGTCGTCGAGCTGATCGACCAGCTTCAGGCGACTCTCGATTTCGACGTCATCGACCAGATATATGCGGAGCTTTCGGATATCATCCGTGCCGATGTGCCGATGACCTACCTGACCATGAACGTGGAGACCTACGTCGCCCATCGGCGGATCAAGGGCCTCAGCACGCCGTTCCGTGCCAATCCCGTGTGGAACGCGGAGCACCTGTGGATCGAGGAGGGAACGGAGTGAGGCTGCGCCGACTGCTTTGGTCCGCGTCGGCGCTGGCGACAGTTGGCTCGTTCGCCGCCTGCGGTCCAGCTGGCGACTCTGCGGACCGGCAGGCCGCGGGCCCTGATGTTCGTGAGCCCGTCACCGTGACGGTGCTGGTCCCGGACGGGGACGAGCGAGTCATGAGCCCTGTCTCCGACACGCCCCACAAGTTTCTCATGTTCCAGCCGCTCGTGGCGCGCGCCGCCGATGGCACGCTGGAGCCACGTTTGGCCCGGAGCTGGGAGCCCTCTGCCGACCATGCGAGCTGGACGATTCATCTGGACCCGAGCGCCCGTTGGCATGATGGCGTCCCCGTCACGTCCGACGATATTAAGTTCACCGTCGAGCTGATGAGCCTGCCGAGCGTCGGCTACGGGCAGTACTACGGAGTCGAGATCGAGGTCTTGGACGACTCGACGTTCGTCTGGCACTCGACCAAGAACACCCCCCTGGATGACTATCACAGCTTCTTTCCCCGGCACGTTCTCTCGGAGCTGGACCCCGAGGAGTTCTACGAGTGGGAGTTCTGGACCCATCCCGTTGGCAACGGACCGTACAGATACGTTCGCCATCTCGAGAAGACACTGACGGAGCTCGAAGCGGTCCCCGACTACTTCCGAGGCCGGCCGGCCATCGATCGGGTGATCCTCATGTTCGGTTCGGGAGCCGGAGCCTTACCGGAGCTCCTGGCCGGCAACGCGCACGTCATTCCGCTCAACCCGATCGACGTGCCGAAGGTGGAGAACGACCTACGGTTCCAAATCACCTACAAGAGCGCGTTCTGGAGTGGATGGGCCGGGTATGGGATCATGTGGAACCACCGTCACCCGGTTTTCAGCGATCCCAGCTTCCGGCGCGCCGCTACCCTGGCCATCGATCGCCAGGCGCTCCACTCCCTACTCCATCTTCCGGACGACCTGCCCGTGTTCGACGTCGTTTTCACCGAGCGGCAGGTGAGCGAGGTGCCGGAGCCTCTCCCGTACGATCCCGACGCGGCCCGGCGTCTGCTCCAAGAGGCCGGCTGGGTCGATACGGACGGTAACGGCGTTCGGGACCGCGACGGCGAGGAGCTGGGCTTCACGGCCATCACCGACGCGGGGCGGGGAGACCGCGTGGCCGTGATCGTTCAAGCCCACCTCCGTGCAGTAGGAGTGCGCATGGAGATTCAGACGCTCCCCGGCCCCATGGTCGTCTGGCAAACGAGGGTGAAGCCCGGCGATTTCGAGGCGGCCATCTTCTGGTGGAATCCGGGCGTGCACGGCTCGTTCGGGCCGGACTCTTTTCTCGGATATCAGAACGAGGACGTACACGCGCTGCTCGAGGTCCTCGAGACCACTCAGAATCCGGCCGCCGTCGACTCACTGTACCGGGAGCTGTGGCCGCACTTGCAGACGGACATTCCCGTCACGTTCCTCGTCCCCAGGGTGACCCTGTTCGTCAGCGACCGCCGCCTCCGCGGCTTGAGCAGCCCGCACCGCGGGGACCCGGTCTGGTACATGGAGGATCTGTGGTGGGAGGAAGAGTGAAGGCCACGGTCAGTCCGGTGAATCCGTCTGGAGGCATCTGTTATGTGCTTTTGTTCATGGGCTTTGAGGCGTAGATGCTCAAGTACATCATAAAGCGCCTCCTGCTCTCCGTGCCGCTGATCCTCGGCATCGTCACCGCGACCTTCTTCATCACGCGCCTGGCACCTGGTGACCCGATGGACATGTACCTTGAGCCGCAGCGGCAGCGGCAGGTCGATCCCGAGGTCATCGAGCTCATGCGGAAGAGGTACGGGCTCGACCAGCCGATCCACATCCAGTACGTGACGTGGGTGAAGAACGTCGCGAAGGGCGACTTCGGGGAGTCTTTCCGGCACCGCCGGCCGGTGAGAGATATCGTGGCGGAGGCTGTGCCCTACACCCTCCAGCTCACGATCCTGGCGCTCCTCCTCGACGCCCTCTTCGGCATCTCCCTGGGCATCATCTCGGCCGTGAAGCAGTACACGAAGCTGGACAAGACGCTGACGGTGGGGTCTCTCATCGTGTATGCCATCCCGAGCTTCTGGCTGGCGCTGATGCTCATCATGGCCTTCTCGGTGAACCTCGGTTGGTTTCCCACCTCCCAAACCCGGTCGATGAACTACGAGGATCTGACGATGATCGGGAAGTTCCTCGACCGGATGTGGCACCTGGCGCTTCCAGTGTTCGTCCTCGGGATCGCGGGAGCCGCCGGTACCGCCCGGTACATGCGAAGCCGCCTGCTCGAGGTCCTCAACGAGGAGTACATCGTCGCGGCGAGGGCCCGCGGCTTCAGGGAGAGGACGGTGATCTTCAAGCACGCACTGCGGAACGCGCTGATCCCGATCGTCACCATCTACGGCATGAGCCTCCCGTTCATTCTGGGCGGCGCCACGATCATCGAGACGATCTTCGCCTGGCCCGGGATGGGGCGCCTCACGGTGAGCGCGGTCAGCGGGCGGGATTATCCGATCATCATGGCCACCACCACGATCGCGGCCGTGCTCACGGTGCTCGGCAACCTGCTGGCCGACGTCACCTACGCCGCCGTGGACCCGAGGGTATCGTACGATGCGCCGCGAAGACGCTGAGCCTCAGGCTTCACGCCGTCGCGGCGTCGCGCTCCGGGCCCTCGTTCCCGGACTCGGCCACCTGGTTCTGGGCCATGCGGGCCGGGGGATTCGCCTCATGCTCTTCTCGGCGGCGGTCGTCTTCCTGACGATGTGGAGATGGGACCGCTTCGTCGGCGCCTTCTCGACCCCGTTCCTGGACCGCTGGCTCGCCTCGATCTTCCTGATCCTGCTCCTCGTGGGAGCGGTCTGGTACTCACGCCGGGACGCGGGGCGAATCCTGCGGGCCTCGGGCGAGGAGAAGCGGCGAGGAAGGAGTCCGTGGGCGGTGGCCATGCGGCGCTTCAGCGAGAACCGGCTCGCCGTATACTCGATCTACGTCATCCTCCTCTTCTATGCGCTGGCCATCCTGGCACCGATCCTGGCGCCGTACGACCCGGCGGCGATTCCCGATGTGATGGCGAACCGCTACCTGTCCCCGTCTTGGGACCATCTCTTCGGAACCGACGAGTTCGGCCGCGACCTGTTCAGCCGGGCGCTCTACGGGGCGCGGGTATCTCTTTCCATAGGGCTTCTGGCGATGATCATCGCCAAGACGATCGGCACGCTCTACGGGTCGGTGGCGGCGTACTTCGGTGGGGTCGTCGACAACGTGCTGATGAGGATCTTGGACGTTTGGATCGCCTTCCCGACCTTCTACTTGATGCTCATGCTGGTGGGGGTGTTCGAGGCGAACATCGTGGTGCTGGTGCTGATCCTCGGCCTCACCGCCTGGCCGGGTACGGCCCGGTTCATCCGCGGCGAGATCCTGTCGCTCAAGAACCAGGCTTTCACGGAGTCGGCCCGTGCCATCGGACTCCCGGCCCACCGCATCATCGTGCGACACCTGATCCCCAGCGCGCTCTCCCCGGTACTGGTCACGGCAGCTCTGGCGGTGGCCGGCATGATCGGGGCCGAGGCGGGCCTCTCCTACCTCGGACTCGGGATCCGGCCGCCGACGCC
>JAUWDL010000336.1 GCA_030608825.1 Gemmatimonadales bacterium | reverse complement strand
AGGAACTTGGAGGCGAACTCCTCGTCGTTGGGACACTCGTCGGGCGCGGGGAATCCGCAGTCGGGCTTGTAAAACACGTTGCCGTAGTACGTTCCCCGCGCGAGCGCGGTGATCTTGTTGATCGTGTACCGGCCCGTGAGCCCTACCTGCTGCCTCGGAAGCGCATCTTCCACCCGGTTCCGTTCCTCGCGGTTGAACAGGTTGTGGGCAACTTCGGCCTCGGCTACGGAGCCGAAGGCGTCCAGGATGGACTCGGGCACGTTGGTGCTCGTCACGTCCGTGGACGTGAAGTTGGCCGCCAGGGTAAGTCCGAGCTGACCGGCGCCGACCTGGTCCGCCCACGAGGCCACGATATCCACGCCGAAGGTCTCCGTGTCGATGGCGTTGTACCAGAACTGCGCCGAGCCTACCTCGAGGGAGGCTAACGGCTCCAGGATCTCGGCGACCTGCATGCCGAAATCGCTGTCGCCGGCTCCGAACCGGCTGGAGAGGACGATCCGGTCATCGATCTTGATGAAATACACGTCCCCCGATAGCGAAAAGTTGCTCATGGGCCCCACGGTGAACCCACCGCTCAGGTTGACGGACGTCTCCTCCTTCAGGGCCGGGACCCCGAAGGCGCGTGAAACTCCGCTGAGGTTGTTGGTCGTCAGCACGTTTTGGGCAACCTGCTCTCCCGCCTCGTCGGTGAGGACCTGGGTGCTGACGTTGTTGAACCACGACTGGTGCAGCGACGGGGCCCGGAAGCCGGTGCTCGCGGCTCCGCGCAAAGCGATGCCCTGCGTCACTTCAAAGCGGGTCGCGATCTTGCCCGTTAGCCGGCTCCCAAAGTCGCTGTAGTTCTCGAACCGGCCCGCCACATCCAGCGCCCAGCGGTCGGAAAGCTCACTCTCGAGGGCCGCGTACAGGCTGACGCTGTTCCGCGTACGGTTCACCTCGTTGGTAGGTTGGAAGCCTACGAATACCTGCGATCCGGCCGCTTTGGGCTGTCCGGCCGAGGTCGTGTCGAAATCGACCCCGGGAATGTCTCCACCGTTTCCGAGGGAATACGAGCCGAAGTCGCCGGCCTCTATCTGGTAGTTCTCGGCCCGGTACTCGCCGCCCAGAGCCAGTGCCATCGACCGGATCCCGCTCACGCTCAGCGGCCGCACGGCGTCGAAGTTGCCCGTCGTCTGACCGAAGATCAGGGTTCCGGCGTCGAACGACACCGGGCTGGACGCGCCCAGGGAGGCGTTGTTCGTGTTCTCGATGTTGTACAGGAGCGAGTTCTGGCCGTACGTGACGCTCCCATCAAGATCCCAGCCCTTGTGCCCGCCTCGGACGCCACCGGTGAAGCTCAGGTCCCTGATGTCCGGGTTAATCTCCGGACGGAACCCGCTCGGGTACAGGTCCAGAACCGTCTTCGGCTCCTCATTCGCCCTTCGGTAGAACCCGGTCGCCGCGCCGTCGAAACGACGCTCCGCCGTTGCCGTAGACCTCCGCATCCAGACCAAGCGGGATCGCGGTGTTGAAGAAGATCATCCCCACCTTGGCCCCACTCTGCCCCGTAAACATGGAGACGTCGGCCCGGGTGAGCCCGCGCCGTGCGAGCTCGGCATCCGTCGCCGCTTCTCCCTCGATCCCCAGGAACTGGTCTTTCATTTCGGCGCCCGACCGGTTGGTGCGCTCGCGGTTCAGATACTGCCCGGACACGTTGAAGAAGCCCCGCCCGCCGATCGGGAAGCCGTAGTTGAGGCCGAGCTGGACCTGCTCTCCGTCGCAGTCCCAGTCGAGGTTGATGGGCTCACCGGTGTCCGCCCGGTTGGGTGTGCTCAGGCAGCCCCCCGTAGCGCCGACGGTGCTGGTGAGCTGGAAGCTATCGGTCTGTTCCTTGAGCACGATGTTGATCACGCCCGCGATGGCGTCGGAGCCGTACTGCGCCGATGCGCCGTCCCGCAGCACCTCGATCCGCCCGATCGCGGCGACCGGAATGGCGTTGAGGTCCACCATGACCGCGCCTCGCCCGAACGTACCGTTGACGGCCACCAGCGCGCTGTTGTGCCGCCGCTTGCCGTTGACCAGGACCAGCGTCTGGTCGGGGCCGAGGCCGCGCAGACTCGCCGGGTTTATGTGGTCGGTCCCGTCGGAGATGGTCTGGTGCGAGGCCTGGTACGAGGGCACGAGCTCTCTCAGGACCTGGTTCACCTCGGTGTACCCCGACTCGATGATCTGCTCGGCCGAGATCACGTCGATCGGCACCGGCGTCTCGAGGACTGTCCGCCCGGAACGGGAGCCCACGTTCACCACGATCTGGCCGATCTCCAGGGCCTGGACTGCCATCACCATATTCACGGTGAGTGGCTGGCCCGCCTGCACGGTCACGTCCTGCTCGATGGGGGCGTAACCGATGATGGTCGTCCGCAGAGTCCACGTGCCCGGCCGAATGCGGAGGACGAACGTGCCGGCCGTGTTAGTGACAACGGCGCGGCTGGAGCCCACGATCGATATGGATACGCCGGCGAGGGGCTGGCCCGTCGCCGCGTCGGTCACGTTGCCGCTGATCTCTTCCGGTTCCTGGGCAGCGGCTTCGGAAGCCAGCCCGGCAAAGCAGAGAAGCGACAGACTTGCGCCGACGAGGATACGTCTTACGAGGGGGGACCTCACACTGCACCTCCTTCTCAAGGGAACAGCCCATACATCCGTGCGCGCCACGCGCGCGTGGCTCTCCGCTGCGTCCCGCATCGTGTGCGGGGAGCTTGGAATTTGGCCACGGATGTATCTAAATGCTGGGAGGACGAGGAGTATCTGCTCCTCCTCCGACCTCAGCCTCGGATCAGCTATTTCCTCTGAGGTGCGGCAA
>JAUWDL010000221.1 GCA_030608825.1 Gemmatimonadales bacterium | reverse complement strand
GCGGACTATCCTCAGCGTCTCGGGAGAACGCGCCGGTGAGATGTTGCACGGTCTGGCGACCAACGACGTGAAACGCCTCGCCATCGGAGAGGGCCTCTACGCCTTCATGCTCACGCCGAAGGGACGGCCGGTTGCCGAGATGAGGCTCCTTCGCCTCGAAGCGGCGTTCTGGATGGACATGCCAGCGAGCTGTCTCGAGTCGGGGCTCGCCCACCTCCGAAAATACCTTCCTCCGATCTTCGCACAGTTCGACGAAACCGATACCTGCCGCCTGGGGGTCGTCGGCCCACTGGCCGCGGCAGCGATCGACGGCTGGGCGGGCGCGTCCGCCACGGAGGGCATGGAGCCCTTGGAGTCCCGCCCGCTCAACGTGGAGGGAAAAGACGCCCTCCTGGCACGTCGAGAGGTCATCGAAGGCCCCGGCTTCGACCTCTACGTGTCGGCGGAGGATCGGGAGGACGTGCACTCCGGGCTCCTGGACTCCGTCTTGGAGCTCGGGGGACGGGAAGTCGGGCCCGAGGCCTGGGAGGTCCTTCGCGTCGAGCGCGGCATTCCGGTCTTCGGGAGGGACTTCAGCGAAGAGAACCTGGCTCAAGAGACCGCGCAGGATGCGAGGGCGATCAGCTTCGACAAGGGTTGCTACACGGGCCAGGAGGTCGTGGCACGAATCCACTTCAGGGGCCACGTGAACCGTATTCTGAGAGGCTGCCGGCTCGTCGATCCATCCGCCGACCCCTCGGGCGGCCCAACCCTCGCCGCCGGCCGGCCCCTCTTCGAAGGTGACCGGGAGCGCGGCGTGATCACCTCGCCCGTCGACTCCCCTCGCTTCGGCCACATCGCGCTCGGTCTCGCACGAACAGAGATCGAGCCCGGGCGTCGACTCGCCCTCGAACCCTCCGGTGACGAAGTCGTCGAAATCATGGAGCTTCCCTTCGACCCCGTCATCGGCTCGGATCCCGCCTGAGAGCCGCACGTTCCGCCGGACGGGCCTCCGCCTGCGTTGCATCTCTCTTGAGGTAAAGCGCGCACGTAAAGGGGTGACACCAACTTGCGTACCGGGCGGCGGCTTGTTTCCCTCGACCACCCCCTCCCGATTGAAACCGAGCCGGACACACGGTATCTTCGCTGAATTCGCACCTGAGGATGGAGCCGAAACGAGGGCGGTCGCCGTCGGCCGGCCGGCGATCACGCGGTGGAGGGGCGTTTTGTCATCACTGACGAGTGAAGAGCTACGAGGATTGTTCCGGTTCCTCGTACTGAGCCGTGGGCTCGAGGAGCGACTCGAAGACCTGCTCAAGCAAGGTCAGGTGGTTGGCGACCTTTATGACGGACGCGGTCAGGAAGCGACGGTCGTCGGCAGCGCCTTCGCCCTCGAGGAGGGCGACTGGCTGGCCCCTTCGCTGAGGGAGATGGGGGCGCTCCTCACGCGAGGCCTCGACCCACGGATGCTGCTGCTCCAGTATCTGGCCCGCGAGGGATCGCCGTCGGCCGGGAGGGACAAGGCGCATCACCTCACCATGCCCCATTTGGGCCTCCTCGGTCCCATCGGTCCGCTGGGCGCACATCTCTGCGTGCTCAACGGGGTGGCGCTCGCGTTCCGCATGCGCGGTGAGCGCCGGGTCTGCTTGACCTATCTGGGCGACGGAGCCAGCCGGACGGGCGCCGCACACGAGGGACTCAATCTCGCGGCCGTTCAGCGGCTTCCGTTGGTGGTCATCCTCATCCACAACAGGTGGGCGTTCGCCACCCGCAGTGATCAGCAGGCGGCCGTTGCCGATTGGATCGACGTCGCCGCCGCCTACGGCGTTCCCGCAGCATCGGTCGACGGCAATGACGTCCTGCACGTATATGACGAGACCCGACGCGCGGTCGACCGGGCAAGGCGCGGCGAGGGCGTGACGCTGATCGTGGCCGAAACGTACCGCATGCGAGGCCATGCCCAGCATGACGCACAGGAGTACGTGCCCGAGGAAGAGCTCCACGAATGGCGTGCACGTGACCCCATCGATCTCTTCGAGCGTTACCTCATCGACTCCGGTTTCGAGTCGCGCCCATCTCTGGCCGTCGTGAAGGAGGCGGTGCGACGCGAGCTTGCTGCGGCCGTGGAGGAGGCTCTCTCTGCGCCGATGCCCGAGCCCGAGGGCGCAAGATTCGGGACGGTCGAGGGAGAGGAAATACCGGTTCCATGGACCCGCCGGGAAGCGGTGTACGAGGATGTCCATCAACCCACACTGAGACCATGAACGACTCGACAGTCGAATCCGTCGCGCAGAACCGGTCGCCGGAGGACCAGGAAGCGGAGGGCGGAACGAAGGAAACGACCTACCTCGAGGCGATCCGCGAGGCGATGTGGGAGGAGATGACGACCGACCCGACCGTCTTCCTTCTCGGTGAGGATGTGGGAACCTACGGCGGGGCCTTCAAGATCACCGAGGGCTTTCTGGATGAGTTCGGTCCGGAGCGGATCATCGACACACCGATCTCCGAAGCCGCCATCGTCGGCGCCGCTATCGGCGCGGCTCACATGGGCTTCAAGCCGATCGCGGAGATGCAGTTCATCGATTTCATCGCTCCGGCCTTCGACATGATCGTGAATTTCGCCGCGAAGGTCCGCTACCGAACCGGCGTTGGGGCGCCCTTGGTGATACGGGGCCCGTGCGGCGGCGGGGCGCATGCCGGCCCGTTTCACTCGCAGAACGTGGAATCGTATTTCGCGAACGTTGCCGGTCTCAAAATGGTGGCGCCGGCGACGGCCCGTGATGCGAAGGGCCTGCTGCGCGCCGCCATCCGCGACCCCGATCCCGTCCTGTACTTCGAGCACAAGTATCTGTATCGGCGCATCAAGGAACAGCTGCCGATCGACGAAGAGATCATCGTGCCCCTGGGCTCGGCGCGGACACACCGACCTGGATCGGATCTGACGATCGTGACGTACGGTGCGATGGTCTACAAGGCCGACGAGGCCGCGTCCCGCATCTCCGAGGAAGATGGCGCGGAGTTGGAGGTTGTGGATCTGCGGACGCTTCGCCCGCTCGACACAAGCACCATCGTGGAGAGCGTCAAGCGAACCGGACGCGTGCTCATCGTCCACGAGGCACCACGCTTCGGAGGATTCGCCGGCGAGATCGCCTCGCAGATCTGTGAGGAGGCCTTCGAGTGGCTCGATGCACCGATTCGGAGGGTTACCGCGCTCGATACACCGGTCCCATTCTCTCCTCCTCTCGAGGAGTACTACCTGCCCCAAACCGCTGACATCGTGGATGCTGCTCGCTGGATGCTCGCGTACTGAGAGCACCGCGGGCTCCGGCTCAGGGCTTCGCGCCCGCAGAAAGAGAGACAACGTAGATGGCCAAGGTCGATGTGATCATGCCTCAGATGGGCGAGTCGATCGCCGAGGGCACCCTCACGAAGTGGTTCAAGCAGGTGGGCGCCGAGGTCGAGCGGGACGAGGATCTCTTCGAAATCTCCACCGACAAGGTCGACGCCGATATCCCATCTCCCGCCAGCGGAGTCCTCGCGGAGATCCTGGTCGAGGAAGGCGACACGGTCGAGGTGAACACCATCGTCGCGCGCATCGAGACGGAGATGGGAGCGGCGGCTGCCACCGCTGAGGAAGCCCCGGCTGCGGCTGCCGAGATGACCGAGGCGCCGGCCTCCGAGATACCGGAGCCGCCCGCTCCCGCAGCTGAGTCACCGGACTCCGGCGAGCCAGTGGCGCCGGCCATTGAATCGCCCATCGCCGACTCGGCAGCCGGAGGAGAGACGGTCGAGGCGCCCGCCGCATCGCCCGGAGAGGGCACCGCGCCGGGGTCACGAGAGGAGCGCCTGCGCACCCGCTCCACGCCGCTCG
>JAUWDL010000293.1 GCA_030608825.1 Gemmatimonadales bacterium | reverse complement strand
GTAGTCCCGGCTCATCATACGCGACGTGAGCGCGATCACCGAGTCCATGATCGGGGTCTCGACGCCAAGCTGGCGGCCGAGGGCGGCCAGGAAGACGAGCCCGTAGCCTACATCCTCGTTGAGGTACCGGTGATCGAGGCTCGGCTGGGCCTTGATGCCCTGAAAACCGGGCGCCGTCCGGTACCCGTCCTCGTATGAGGCATCCGTCATGTAGCCCTGTCGGAGGCTGAGCTCGGGATCGGCAACCACCTCGATCCCGAGAGCCTTCCCGATCGCAATCCTCTCCTGGTCCACCGCCTCGATCAATCGTCCGACGGCCGGCGTCACCCCCTCTTCGTAGAACAGGAAGTCACCGCCCGTGCGCTCGAGCAGAGCCGTGTTGAGCAGGGTAACCACCGGGTGGATGACGGGGTTGGCGTTCTGGAGAGACGTCTGGAGGACGTTTCGAGCCGGCTCCAGACCGGGATACACCTCCTGGAGCAGTCCGAGGGTATGCTCCGTGTGCCGCGCCGGGAGCGTGGCGATGAAGAAGCCGCCGCTGAGCTTGAGGAAGACACGGATGCGCCCTGGCGCCGTCAGCCGAACGGCGTACGGGAGCGTCGAGGTCTCCGACACGCGGATCTCATCCGACGCCGCGTCCAGGCCAGCCTCGTGCTTGAAGGCCAGGGCCCCGCCCGTCGAGCCGGGACACACGACCACCTCCTGCCCCGCCTCGAGACACGGGGCACACGTTGAGGCGAACGGCCGCGTAGCGAACGCGGGACCTACCACGAACACGATATCGGCCCCACTCATCACAGTCTCAATCTCGTGGCCGGCGTACGCGATCGGAGCGTCACCTTCCAGATCCCCCTCGGCCTCGATCCGCCCTGACACCGCGATGTGACGGACGTTGTGCGGGGACTTGAAGCCGAACAGGAACACCTCGTGGCCGTGCGCCGACCAGTCGAAGGCAACGGCCGTGCCACCGGCGCCTGACCCGAGTACCCCGATTTTCACCGTCTCAGCTCCTTGCGCGTTTTCAGCGGCGCGCGGCTCCGCCCTACGTGATCTGGACGGCGAGCCGCCGGTCCAGACGATTCACGTACTCGATCGGGAGGTTTGCGTTCGACTCGGAGAGCGTTCCCCGGACGAGAGTGCGCAGAGTCAAGCCGCACTTCCGCAAGTCCGGCAGCGGGTCTCGCAGGTCGAAGCCGTAGTGGGTCCTGACATATCGCTGCGGATCGCGAAGCCCGTGCCACCCAAACTTCCGAAACAGCTGAACGTAGGCGTAGGCCCCGGGACTGCACAAAAACTTGTAGCGGATGCCGGCCGTATAGGAACGGTCCTTCGTCACGGCGCGGCCGAGGAGCAGATCCCGAATCATTCCGGGGAAGTCGATTCCCGACTTGATGGACAGGTCGAGCGTCCACCAGAATTTTGGGTTGAGCTCGATCAGCTTGAGACGCCCGTCGCGCTCGTCGAGCTTGAACTCGATCTGCGCCGGCCCCGTCCACTCCAGCGATTCGAGCAGCGTTCGCGCGGTCTGCGCAAGCAACGGATGGTGGGTGGTGAAGTTGACGGCACCCACTCCGCCGTAGATCGGATACATGAGCTTGCGCACTTGCGTCAGAACCTGGATGACCTCGCCGTGCGTCGAGAGCGTACACGCATCGTGAATGTAGCCAGGGATGAACTCCTGAATCAGCAGGCCTTCCCGCGAGCGCGCCCGGTTCGCCAGCAGCTCGTCGTAGCCCCGTAGCAGCTCTTCAGCACCGTTGGCGTAACGCAGCCCGTCGTCAACCCCGCTGCCCCCGCGCGCCTTGATCACCACGGGGTAGTCGACCTCACGGGCGATCCGCCGGACATCCGCCGAATCCGAGACGCTGAACGTCCTAGGACAAGCGATCCCCAGCGACTCGGCGTGGCGCGCCGTCCTCAGCTTGTCGCGCCCGATGGCGAACGCCTCGGCAGACGGCAGGAGCGCGCGGGTCATCCCCGAGAGCTCTTCAGCGCGAGCGATCAGTGCGCCGTTGCCCTCGATGGTCAGCGGCATAACCAGATCGAAAGGTCGGGTACGGCAGAGGGCAAGGACGTCTCGGGCGTAGCCGGACGGATCGTCTTTCGCGGAGGCAATCCTATGTGCGCGGCGTACATACCGTCCCATCAAGGGACGTCCGAAACGGCGATAGCGCTCGGAGAGGGTCCAGGCGACGTCGCAGGCGTCTCCCTGGCGCCCGAGCGACCGGACGACGGCGTTCCTCGCCAGGCCCGGCATGTCCGGGATCAGAATGCGCGCCATCTTCTCACGATGTCCGCGGCCCTATCTGATGTCTGCGGTTTCTCTCAGTACATGTATTGCGACCGGTGGTAGAACTTGAACTCCAGCACGTTGTTGGAGGGGTCCTTCAAGAAGAAGGTGAGGTGTTCCTCGGGCCGGCCCGGGAAGCGCGTCGTGGGCTCCCTAAAGAGCTCGATGCCCCGCTCCCGCACCCGGGCAAGGAGTCCGTCGAACGGCTCCCGCCTCCGGAAGGTGATGCCGAAATGACGCGGATATAGCTTGGGTGCGGGATCGATCTCGTCGGGGGCAAGGTGACACACGACCTGGTCACCGAAGAAATTGAGGGTGATTCGATCCTCGTACTTCCGGGCCCGCGTGCACCCCATCTTCTCCACGTAGAAGGCCTCGGCGGCCGCCAAGTCGGCGCAGGGGATGGCTAGATGGAATACGTTTTCGGTGTCGCGCATCGGTAGACGCTCCTTGCCGCGGCCAAGAATCTCGCGTCGGCGGTGACCCGCTCAGCTCACCGGACTTCGGATCATGGACAACAGCATCTTAAAACGAGTCTTGGCATGAACGGCATGAGGCACGTGGGCGGGCAAGCGTAGCGCCTCACCCGTCCGGACCTCCGCCCTCATGCCTCCGATGGAGATTTGGGCCTCGCGCAGCAAGGCCTTGGCCTCGTCTCCGGAGAGATCGCGGCGCTGGGCAGTATCAGCAATCAAACGCACGGCCTGATTCAAGTCTCGCAGACGGTTCTGATCAAAGGACATCACATCTTCACCGTCGAAGATGATCTGACCATTGCTAATCTCGCCGGGTCGATCAATCATCCGCATCAGGGCCTTGCCTAACGTGCTCTTGCCGCAGCCGCTCT
>JAUWDL010000210.1 GCA_030608825.1 Gemmatimonadales bacterium | reverse complement strand
ATCTATCTCCTCCGGATGCTCGGAGACGTCCCGTACATCCCCCTGATTAGACGAGCAAAGACGTCGCGAGGATACGAGCCGCGAGCTCGCCTACTGCCCTTCGGCGCCCGGCGAGCCTTCGAGCAGGCCGAGGTGGCTTCGGGCCACCCTCTCACTCATCTCGAACCGCTCGAGCATGGCACGGAGCTCTGCGGGCAGCGGCCGGGGCTTCAATTCGTCCCGGCCCGTACAAACCAGGACCACGTGACCGGCGGCGGCGAGCTGGCGCGTGCCCAGGTGAAGCACGTCGAACTTCATGGAGATGGAGCTCGTGCCGAACCGTGTGAAGTACGCCGCGACCCTCAAGGCGTCGTCGAGGCGAGCCGGGTACAGGAAGTCGCAGTCCAGGTGCACCCGGGGCAGCCAGATGTCGAATCGTTCGAAGACGTCGCTGTACGGGAGGCCCGCCGCCCGGAACAACTCCATCTCGCCCAACTCGAAGAATCGAAAGTAGGCGCCGTAGAAGATGATCCCGGCATAGTCGACGTCCGACCAGCGGACTCGCTCGTCCACCATGAAGGGCTTGGTTTCCATAACTCGAGAACGTAGATCCGGGAGCGTGCATTTGGCCATGCGCCCACGCAGAATCGTGATATCTTGTTCTCTGGAAGGGACAGCGAAGAGATCTACCGGAGACTCGACGACCGCACCTGCCACTCACCACTACTTCGAGGCGACTCGTGTCACAGATCATCCTGGATAAAGGCGTCACCATCCCGGCCAGCGAGGTCTTTCCCACCCTTCAGGCGAACGTCCTCGTCGATGGGTTCCACATCGTGATCGATCTCGAGAAGTCCCACGGGACGGTCATGGTGGACGCGCTGACCGGTAAGGAGTACCTGGACTGCTACGCCTACTTCGCCACGTTGCCGATCGGCCACAACCACCCGGGGATGGACGACGAGGGGTTTCGAGCGTCGCTCATGACGGCGGCCCTCGCCAACCCTGCGAACAGCGACGTGTACTGTCGCGAGTACGCCGGCTTCGTTCGGACGTTTCGCGAGCTCGCCGTCCCGGATGAGTTTCCGCACCTCTTCTTCGTGGCGGGAGGTGCCCCGGCCGTCGAGAACGCCATGAAGGCGGCCTTCGACTGGAAGGCGCAGCTGAACCGGTCGAGGGGCGTGGACCGCGGGGCCGACAAGATCCTCCATTTTGAAGAGGGGTTCCACGGCCGCACCGGATACGCGCTCTCGGTCACGAGCACCGATCCCGTGAAAGTGGCCGATTTCCCGGCGTTCGATTGGCCCCGAATCTCCAATCCGAAGGTCCATTATCCGCTGGATGAGGCCACGGCGGCCACGGCGGAGGCAGCTTCGTTGCGGGAGATCGAGGCGGCGTTCGATCGCGATCCCGACGGAATCGCCGCGATTCTCATCGAGCCCATCCAGGGAGAAGGAGGCGACAACCACTTCCGCGGCGAGTTCTTGCAGGAGCTGCGTCGCATCGCGGACGAGCGCGATGCGCTCCTCATCTTCGACGAGGTTCAGACCGGACTCGGAGGAACCGGCTCGATGTGGGCCTTCCAGCACTTCGGGGTCACGCCCGACATCGTGGCTTTCGGGAAGAAGACGCAGGTGTGCGGGATCATGGCCGCGAGCCGTATCGATGAGATTCCGACCAACGTCTTCACGGTTTCAGGCCGGATCAACTCCACCTGGGGCGGCAACCTCGTCGACATGGTGCGGTGCGCACGCTACCTGGAGATCATGGACGAGGAGGGCCTGGTGGAGAATGCGGCGCGCGTCGGCGAGCTGTTCCGTCAGGGCCTCCTTGAGCTCGAAGAGGAGTTCGAGGCCGTCAGCAACGCCCGCGGCCGCGGCTTTATGCTGGCCTTCGATCTCCCCGACGGCGAGACGCGCAACCAGGTTCGCACCGGCTGCTGGGACGCAGGCCTCGCGACCCTCACCTGCGGCTCCCGATCGATCCGCTTCCGCCCCTCGCTGACCTTCGCTGACTCGGATGTGGAGCGGGCGATCGCCGTTCTGCGGGACGTGCTGAGGGACTAGCGCAGGACTAGTTGGCAGACAGGGAAGGCTGATCGTAGGCCTGCTGGGGGCAGGCCGAGCCTTTACGGGCACCCTAGGCGGTTAACGACGCCACCCAGAGACGCCGCCCCAGGGCCGGGCGTTATCCCCAACCCTGCCTACCAGTCACGCCGCGGGCACCGCCACGTGCACTTCCGCGCAGGGCCCTCGTCCGTTAAACGCATGGGGGAGCGTGCTCATGACACGGCGCTCCGTTCACGGTGTCGAGGATTTCCGGACGCGCCGAGTCGATTCCTGCCTGATGGCGGCCGAGGGTTTTTCCCGATAGCATCTTTTTGATGTGGCTTGATGACGAGTGATGGCTCGGGCCGAGAGGAGTGGTTCGGGGCGTCAGCCAAAAGAAGCTGCCAGCCGGCCCTCTAGAGAAAGACACCGGCTAACAACTCCCCAGACACGGAACCCGGGTGGGTTCACGTGCGTGGAGGCGCAACCTACATAAGCGGGCAGCCGGTGCAAGGCGCGCGCTCCCCACGGCGTGATCCCCACCTTCGTTCAAGAACCCGTTGGCAGCGACATACGGGTTCGCTCAGATACCCGAAAGGAGGGTACCGATGGAAGAGGTCAAGGCGCAGGATCTCATCAGCATCGCCCGAAACACCATCGACGCTTTCAACGCCGCCGACTGGGAGAAGATGAGGACCTTCATGGCCCCGGACGGCAAGTACTACGAGCCGGCGACGAGCCGGGTCATCGAGGGCGTCGACGACATGGTGGAGCTTTGGAAGGGTTGGAAGACGGCCTTTCCGGATCTCACCGGTGAGGTGACGAACATCTTCGCGACCGACGATCACGTGTTCCTGGAGGTGACCTGGAACGGCACGCACACCGGTCCGCTGGTCACCCCGTTCGGCGAGTTCGCCGCGACCTACAAGCCCTATACGTCGCGTGCGGCGAAGATGCTCGAGTTCGACGGCGAGCTCATCAACGTGAACAGGCACTACTTCGACCTGCTGAGCATCCTCAATCAGCTTGGCATCGAGGCTCCGGCGAAGGCGGCTCCGGCCGGCTTCTAGGGCGCAGACGCCCGGCTGCCCGCCAACCTCTTCAGGGGCGGTCCCCAACCGGACCGCCCCTGTTTCCTTCCCGGATGCGCGAATCTCCTTGCCGATACGCGAAGGCGAGCTGCGGCCGCAGGTGGATCACCGGCTGGCCTAAGGGGTTTTGTTCGTTTACCCTAGGTGCGAGCATTACGACCTGTTTCTCGAATCTGTGGGAAAGCCGCATGCCCGGATACGCCATCCTCGCGCACCCCTGGTGGGTTCCGCTGCTCTTCGTGCTGGCCGTCGGCCACGCGCAGAACATCTGCGTCACGCTGTACCTGCACCGCTCCGTCACTCACGAAGGGGTGAAGTTCCGTCCGGTGGTCGAGCATGTGATGCGGTTCTGGCTGTGGTTCACGTCGGCCGCCGTGACCCGCGAGTGGGTCGCCGTGCACCGGAAGCACCACGCTTTCGCGGACAAGGAAGGCGATCCCCATTCCCCGGTCGTGGCCGGTTTCTGGGGGATCGTGCTCGGCGGTGTGTTCTTCTATCAGAGAGCTGCGCGCGATCAGGCCCTGGTGGAGAAGTACGGGGACGGATGTCCCGACGACTGGGTGGAGCGGCACCTCTACCAGGGCAAGCGTTTGCTCGGCATCGCTTTGATGCTCTTCATCGACATCTACCTCTTCGGCATCGGGCTCGGCCTTCTTGTCTGGTCGGCGATGGCGATCTGGATGCCGATCATGGGAAACATCATCAACGGCGTCGGACACGCCCTCGGGTACCGGAACTTCGGCACGAGGGACCACAGCCGGAACATCTACCCGTGGGGGATCTGGATACTTGGCGAGGAGCTTCACAACAACCACCACGCCGACCCCC
>JAUWDL010000063.1 GCA_030608825.1 Gemmatimonadales bacterium | reverse complement strand
CCCGCTACGTGCGTACCGTGTCCGTTCCCGTCATCCGGGCTGTTTGCCTTCTTGCCCCTTCCAGAGACGAAGTTCTTGCTCCTCGCCACGTCCACGTTCAGATCGGGATGATCCAAATCGATACCCGTGTCGATGATCCAGGCGGTCTTGCCCGTCCCGTCCGCGGATCCGCCGATCCGCGTGATCCCCCAGGGCGTCGTCTGCGAATTCTCCTCAAGTGGGGGGTCGTCTCCTCCGCCGGGCTGGCACTTCGGATGATCAGGCTTCTTGTCACACAGCCCGGACGGCCCCGGACGCGGTATGGAGGCGATCCCGTCGCGCTCGACATACAGGACTTTGGGATCGTTCTGCAGCGCTCGGAGCCGGCCTTCCGGAATCGACCCGGCGAATCCGTAAAGAGCGGTTCCGTACGTGAAGGTCGGAGCGACACCCAGGCCGCGTGCGACCTCGGCGGCACGAGACCGGTTCGCAGCGTGGCCGCCCGGAGCGAACGCCGCGTCAAGCACGACGATCACGTCTATCTTCTGCTCCTGTCCGCGCACCGCCGCCAGCGGTGCCTGCGGCTCCGCGTCGGTAGCGAGCGGACTCTCTTGGCAGGCAGCCACAACAGCTGCGCTCAGGACGAGGGGCCAGGCGAGGCGACGCATTAGAACCTCCAGCGTGTCAGACACGAGTCGACGTGTAATTGACGCGTTTAATGCAAGATTCCGGCAAGTTCACCGCTGCGTCAATTGATCGGCCGGCTGGCTCGTCGCGCGAACCCTCGCAACAGGTTATTCAGTATTTAGTTAGAAAGTCGTGACTTCACTACGGAGGCGGCGGGGTTCACGCTCCGGCAAGATGGGCCAGCCGCTGACCATCTCAGACATCTGTCGCGACGGGGCTTCACATATTGTCCTCTTTACTGTCGCCTCAGAGATGTCGTGCCGAAGTCCTCCAGGAAGCTGTCCCACCCGAGCTTGCCGGCCATCTCGGTGCCGGACACGTCCAGAAACCAGTAGATCCTCCCGGGATTCTTGCTTGGCGTACTGGGGATGTCGGTATACAAGGTGAGACGATTCCTTGAAACTCGACCCCTGACTCTTCCCGACAGGCCCGTGTCGCGCTGATTGTCCCACTCGAGTTCGTACGTGCCTACGACGTCCTTGCCGGTCTGCTCGAGCTCCAGGAAACCCACGCCCTGACTGCGCACGGCCGGGGCTTCCCACCGGCCTTCCCACCGGCCGTTGAGGTCGATCCCTGCGGCGGGCTCCTCCTTGCAGACTACGTGGAACGCCACCTCCGCGGTTCCGCCCCCGGCAACAGTGACGGCGCGTTCAGCGTCCCCATCAGCCTGGCAGTTCCCCCAGACGTCGACGAGTGTGACGGTGTGCGGACCGGCGGAGAGGCCGGAGAACGTGATGGTATCTACCCCAGCCGTCTTCTTCGTCAGTGGATCGGCGGCCCAAAGGGGGTTGGGATTCTCCTTCAGATCCACCCTCAGGGCGAACCCGTTCATGTCGAGATCCTCGCCGCTCTGGCTCACGTGCACCGTCAGCGAGCCGGTCGTGGGTGGCGCGGGACCGGCTGCCGAGCCGGCCTCCGTTCCGCAGGAGACTTCGGCGCAAATGGCCTCGAGCCGGCGCTGCGCCGGCTCCACTCGGAAACGCAGCTCTTCGTCCGCGTTCTGCCACAACGCGACCAACTTCGCGTAGTAGGTCGCAGCGCTCTCGGGATCGTCTCTCTCGTCGTACAGCTGTCCGAGACGCTCGTAGGCGGGGCCCAGGAAGACCTGATCCATCCGGAAGAGCCGATCGACATAGGGCGTCGATATGTACCGCTCGTAGAGCGCGAGGGCCGAGTCCGCATCGCCCGCTCGATCGTAGGTCGGTGCGAGCCCGGGAAGCGCGCAGAGCACGCAGGGCCCGATATCGGATTGCCGAAACCGGGTCGCGGCCCCCTCGTAATCCGCGCCGGCCAGAGCGATCTCGCCGAGCGTCCGGTAGTACTGGCTCCGCAAGTGCAAAGGCCCCGGCGGCACTGTGCTTTCCTCGGACTCGAGCTCGGCCATCAGTTCCCGGGCGCGGTCCACGCGGCCGGCCCGGGCGTAGAGCGACGCCAGGCGCATGTAGGGACGGTTCAGCGGTGCCAGCGTGGCCAGCGGATACTCTGTGAGCGCTTCTTCTGCGACCTGGAGCGCGCGGGAGGTGTCCTTCTGAAGCTCGAGGGCCCGCTCGGAAAGATCGAACGCGCCTTCCAGGTATCCCGCTGCCTGTCCGCGTGCCTCGTTCGATTCCATGGCACGGCGGGTATGGCGCTCCGCCTCGGCGAGTCGGCCTCGAACCGCCGCTACGGCTGCCAGGCCCGCGCTGGCTCGGACTCGCCAGAAGAGTTCGCCGGCGCTCACGTCCAGCAACGTCGTGAGTCGTTGCTCGGCCGTCTCGAAATCGCCACGTGCGCTCACGACCATGGCGATCGGCCAGTGGATGTAAGGCCCTACTCTCCACGACTCGATCTCTGGTGACAGAGTCGCCAGCGCCTCGTCGTATTGTCCGAGATCGGCCTGCGCCCGCGCGAAGTTTACGTGCAGATTGCTGAAGGTCGGCGTCCCCGCGTTCCGTTCCACCAACTCGATCAGGTCGCGAAACATCTCCGCGGCGCGGGCAAACTGGCGAAGCTCCATGTACCGGACCCCGAGCGTGAGTGCGGCCGCGCCCCGGAGGGAGTCGAATTCATCGGGATCATACTGGGAGAGGATGCTCTGGTAGATCTCGATCGCCTTCTCCATCTCGCCGGTCACGTTGGAAAGATATTGGGCGGTGATCATCTGGCGTTCGTTGTTCGGTAGCCGGTCCCGCAGACGGTAGGCTGTGGTGTGTGCCTCCGTCGCCCGCTGCCGGTCCTCTCCTCTGTTGCCAAGCATGTTGGCGAGACCGCTCCACGCCGCCGCGAAGGTCGTATCCAGCGAGATGGCCTCTTCCAGGAATGCCACGCTCCCCTCCTTCAAACCTCCGTATTGCGCCTGAGCAAAGTTCTTCAGAGCCGCCAGATTCGCAGTTGTAACGCTAGAGAGGGGTGGGCTCTGGCGCACCGACCTCAGGGGCTCGCCGATGCGCTCGCGCATCTTCTTGGACAGCCGGTCGAGAGCGGCGATGACCTCGGTGGAATCGGCTGCCGTCTCTCGTCCCGACGACAAGACCTCGCCTCGTGCGGACACCAGCTGCGCCGAGAGGACGTAGCCGCTGCCCACTTGACTGATCGTGCCGGCCACGATGGCCCCGATGCCCTCCCGCACGGCCACTTCCCTGGCCAGCGGAAGGTCGAGCCGGGCATCCGGTGCCTCTTCCATCCGCCTCAGGGCGTCGGCGATCTCACCAGCCTGGACGACCCTCACGACGGGTGATTGGGCCAGGTCGATCTTGAGTGCTTCCGTTATCGCAGGAGCGAGCAGAGGATCCCGCGTCCGGTTCGCGAACTCCGCCACCAGGACCTCTCCCCGGTCCTCCAGCCTGCCCTGCGCGATCAGGGTGGCCGGCGGTCCGATCCCCAGGCTGCGCATGCCCATGTAGCCCGCCGTGCCGACGCCCAGCAGCGTGAAGGCGGCGGCTCCGCCCAGAATCGCTCTTCGCCACGTGAAAAGCCCGCGAATTCCTTTCCTCTCCGTGGGACGCCCCGCTCTCGATATCCGTTCCGCCTGCGCAAAGGCCGTCAGCAGGACGACAGGTAGGCCGAGGGCCAGCAGGATGAGGACGAGCTGACCGAACCAAAGCGGGAACCCGAGGAGAGAGCTGAGCGGTTCGGCAATCTGCAGTACGATCCACGAGATGACCGCGTAGCTTGCGATCGCGAGCCACAGAGAGTGTCGCTGGAGGATATGGATGAGCTTCTTGCGGCCAGTAAGCACCGTCGCGGGATCCGCCAGATCCTTCGAGAGCTGCTCGGCGCTCACGCGCCGCGTCGCGGGGTCCTTCTGAAGCAGGCGGAGCACCAGCCCTTCCACCTCCGGGGGCAGGGCCGCGCGCAGCTCGGCCGGCCGCTCGGGCTCCTCGTGCCGGATGGCGTGGATCACCGCCGAGTTGCGCTCGCCTCGGAACGGACGTTGGCCCGTCAGCATCTCGTACAGCACCACCCCCAGCGACCACAGGTCCGTGCTCCCTTCCACCTCCTCTCCCCGTGTCTGCTCGGGCGACATGTAGGCCGGTGTGCCGAGACGCATCCCCGCCTCCGTCAGACTCGCCTCGGCCGTCTTTGCCAGCCCGAAGTCCAGGATCTTGAGCACCCCGCCTTCGGTGACGTTCTGGTTAGCCGGCTTGATGTCCCGGTGGATGAGGCCCGCCGCGTGAGCGACGGCGAGTCCGCTCGCCGCCTGCATCGCCAGCTGCGCCGCCTCCTCCACCTCCAGCGGGCCCCGGGCGAGCATCTCCGTCACCGTCTCGCCCTCGTAGTAGGCCATGGCGATGAACAGCCGGCCCTCTTCGTCCTCCCCGATCTCGTAGATCGCGCAGACGTTGGGGTGGTCCAGGGCGGCCGCGGCCCGAGCCTCGACGAGGAAGCGTTCCTTGGCGGCTTCGTCTGCGCTGAGATGCGGAGGGAGGAACTTGAGGGCGACGGTGCGGTCCAGCCGGGTGTCGCGCGCCCTGTAGACGATCCCCATGCCGCCGCGGCCCAGTACTTCCTCGATGTGGTACTGCCGGAGGGTCCGCCCGATCATCGGGTCGGTCCCAACGCCGACGTCGGGGGACGGATCATCGGCCCAGGGCGAAACGGAGATCACCGCCTGCGCCAGGCTGTCGAAGAAGGGCCGGGCCTCGTCCGCCACTCCGAGTAGCGAAAGCAGCTCGTCTCTGGTCTCCGGCTCGTCCGGGCACGCGTCCTCCAGGAAGGCCGCGCGCTGTTCCGGCGGAAGCGAGAGCGCCTGCCCGAAGATCTCCTCTCGCTCAGCCGGCGACATCGGCTCGCTGTCTCATCAGCTGTTCAGAGCCTGCTGCATGTCCCGGTACAGCCATGCCTGCGCCATCGTCCAGCCACGTTTCACCGTCGCTGGTGAGAGACCCAGGGCCGCCGCCGTATCTCGAATCGTCATGCCGCCAAAGAAGCGGCACTCCACAATCCGGCTTTGCCGCTCGTCCCGCTCGCTCAGCCTCGTCATGGCATCTTCGAGCGCCAGGAGCGCCTCCGCACGGTCGGCGGAGAGGTCCGGACCAGGCGCCAGTCGCATTTCATCCAACGTGACGGGCATCCGGTCTCCGCCGCGCTTCTCGGCTCGCTTGATCCGAGCGTAGTCGATGAGGACTTGCCGCATCGCTCGAGAGGCGACGGCCAGGAAGTGGGCACGGCTCTCCCAATCGGGGTCGTCGGCCGCGGCCAGCTTCAGGTAGGCTTCGTGGATGAGGGCCGTGGTGTTCAGCGTGTCGTCACCCTGCCAGCGACGTCGCTGCCCCTGTGCGCGCTCCTTGAGCTCGCCGTACAGGATCGGCAGGAGCTCATCGAACGCTGAGGGGGTCCCGGCTCGGACTTGGCCGAGCAGCCGCGTCACGGTCGTCGGCGGGTCGCTCATGGGTTAACCCTTCACTAATCACCTCGAAAACCACCTCGAACGCGCCCGGCCCAAGCGGCGCGTGGGGTCTCACCTTGGGTCGTCCCCTACGCCATACGCAACTGTACGCAAGCCGCAAGGGACGGATGAGCCAATCTGACGAGGTCCTTCGTAAGCCGGGTGAAGCGGAACCACTCGGACGTTCCCAGCAAGGGACAAGACGGAGGGACCACCATGCGCAACGCCACACGAATCCTCGCCACTCTGATTCTCATCGGCTCCTCGCTGGCCGGCTGCTCCTCGCCGACGGCGCCCGACGAGGCCGGCCTCAACCCGGTGATCCTCACCTCCGGCTGTGCGGAGTTTTCGCCCAACACGCCGGCCGTCGGCAGCTCTGGCTCGACGGTAGAAAGCAGCTGCCAGTAGCCCGGCCACTGGGTCGAGGTGCTCACGTGAAGCCGGAACAGGAGGGATACGAGCAGATGTCGAAACCGAGAGTCCTACGAATGGCTGGGCCCGCGCTGATGGCGGTCGCAATGATCGGTACGCCGGCGACGGCGCGGTCTCAGGAGAGCCGGTCCGAGGTGACTGTTTGCTCCGTCGCCACGCTGGAGCACGCCGTGGTGCTGGTGAACGGGCGCCGTGTGGGTGAGACACCGGTGCGCCTGCGTCTGGAGCCCGACTCCATCTACAGCGTGACGTTCAAGAAGCGCGGCTACGCGGATGCCACGACGACCCTGAGCACTGAGACCGAGTCCGGCTGGATGGTGCTCGACGTCTTCAGCGGGGTTCTGGGATTCGCAATGGACTACGAGACCAACAACTGGACCTTCATCGAGATGCTTCCCGACGTCCCGGTTGATGCGGTCAGCCGGGCTCCGTAGAGGACGTGGATGAGATGCCGGGGCTAGGGTGGAGGGATCCGAAAGGGCCCGCGGGGTCGCCCTCCGGCCCATGTTGGCACCTAAGGCCCCGGCTCTCCTCCTCTCAGCCGTCGGAACAGAGCTTGCCCGACTCCCCGCCCGAGGAGTCGCGGAGGAATCCGCACCAAATCTGACAATCGCCAGGATGCAACGGCCAGCGGGGCCTGTTTCCCCTCAGGGAAACGGCCTGCTCCGTGTGCAATTAGTTGCCTATGCGCAAGCGATTCTTGTTCTCGAGGCATGTCGACTAGGGCTTTGGAGCTCGGCACGGTCGACGTTGCCGCTCGGTCGGGCGAAGCGGCCAGCCGGCCGATCGGCGCGTCCGCAGACCGGGTCTTCCGCGGTCTGCTGCTCCTTCTGTGGGTCGGTGTGGCCGGCGGGGCGCTCTACTGGGGCCACGAGTACTATCTGACGCCTCTCCAGGAACGCCCCTTCTCCGACCTTCACGAGCTTCTGAAGCCGTCCGGCCTCTTCGGACAGGGCTACGGCGTCGTCGGCACCCTCTTCATCACGGTCGGGGTGTTCCTGTACGTGATTCGCAAGCGTGTGCCCCTGCTCGCACGGCTCGGGAAGC
>JAUWDL010000248.1 GCA_030608825.1 Gemmatimonadales bacterium | reverse complement strand
GCTTCCCTCGATCCGGAGCGTGACGCCGAAGTCGGCTGGCTGGGGGCCGAAATGCGAAGTGGCGGACCGGAAGGCCCGCCACTTGGGTGCCGCAGGTTTTCGTACCGCCGGCTAGAGGCTCTCCTGCGACAGAGCCGGTAGATTCGCACTCGGCTAGAGGCTCGGCTAGAAGCCGAACCGCTCGGCGAGATCCCCGTTCTCGATGTGATAGACGAAGACGTGCATCTGGAGCGAGCCGTGCACCTCGATGCTCTCGATCTGATCGTTGCTCAGGACCTCGGCGACGGCCGCCTGATGCGCCGCATGCAGGTCTTCCGCTGATCCGCCGGCGACGATCGTCTCGCACGCTTGCTCCGCCAGGCTTCCCCTGAGCGATTCGAGGTCGGCCAACTGCTGGTCCGTCAGCTCCAGAGCTTCGATCCTGGCCGCACGTTCGGCCTCCGCCGCCGCGCGCGCCCGCTCCCTCATCTCTTCGATCGCGGCGATCTGCTCGTCCGTCAGCACCTCGCCGATCGCTTCCTGGATCTCCTCGCCCAGAGCCTCGGCGCGCTCCTTGAACTGCTCCTCCGAGATGAGCCCATCGCGTAGCTGGTGCATGAGGTCCATCAGCTGAGGGCCGTACTCGAACATGATCGCCTGGAGGGCCGCTCGCTGGGCATCGGAGAGATCGATGTCGCCGAAGTCCCCGAATCCGCCCAAGCCCGCCCCGAATCCGCCGAAGCCGTGTCCGGGACCGCCGAAGTTTCTGGCGAAGCCACCGAACCGGCCGCCGAAAGATTCGCCGATCTCGGAGCAGTCGGGCGCTTCACCGGGGCCGAAGAAACCGCCCAACGCCCCGCCGTCGCCTGGGAATCCGCCTCCGCCAAACCGTCCGCCGGGGCCGAACGCTCCGGGGCCTCGGCCGCCGAAGAGCCCGTCGTCGAGCCCGAACTGAGCCGCGATCGCCTGGCGCGCTCGCTCCCTCAGCTCCACTCGGCCCTCGGCCAGTTGAGCGATCTGAGGGCTGCTCAGCACTCCCTGGAGGTCCGCGGCGATGTACCAGAAGGTGCCGGGCTCATCCACGCTTCCGCTGTACCGGTCGCCGATCGCCACGACATCGGCTGCCTGTCCGCCGCTCAACGCGAGCGATCCGGTCATGTCGGTCAGGACGGCGCCGAGCTTCGTCTCCGCCATCGCCCCGAGCGACTGGTCGCTGGCGATCCCGACAGGGTCGGCCGAGCCGTCGCAGGCGCTGAGGCCGGCTGCCAACGCGAGCAGGGTGACCGCGCTGGCTCCCCTTCGCCAGCCGCCGGGGTTCGACTCCTGGATACCTTTCATCGTAGTCTCCTTTATGAGTGCTTCGACCGGGCGGGAGCCACGGTCTACCTTGCTGTCGCTTGATTTCGCGTCGGGATCCGACCCCGCTGGTCGGGCTGCTCAGCATACTGACGAGAAGCCGACCGCTTTCGTCACATTAGACGCAGGCCGGGGAGGTTCCGTTACATTTCGATGAGGATGCCGCATGGGTAGAAGATGTCGGATTAGAGCTCTCATCCTTCGGATCACTTGCTGCCTGCTGATCGCTCTGAGCATTCCCTCCGAGCTGTCGGCGCGCGTCGTGCGCGTGGTGATCGAGGCACGCCAGGACGTACTCGGCGGTCGCAGCTGGGGAGACGCCGGCCCCTACGAGCGGATCATCGGGCGGGTCTACTTCGAGTTCGATCCGAACGACCCCGCCAACGGGCGGATCGTGGACCTGGCCCTAGCGCCCCGGAACGAGCGCGGGATGGTGGAGGCGTGGGCCAACTTCATGGTCCTCCGCCCGAAGGACCCATCGCGCGGATCCGATATCGCCCTCTTGGAGGTGAGCAACCGGGGAGGGAAGGCGTCGCTCGGCTACTTCAACGCAGCCGTGTTTTCACGAAACCCTGAGGACGCAGAGCACTTCGGCGATGGCTTCCTGATGCGGCAGGGGCTCACCGTGATCTGGGTCGGCTGGCAGTTCGACGTGCCTCCCGACGCCGAGGATCTGCTCCGGCTGCACGTCCCGATCGCCCGAGGGCCCGAGGGGGAGCCCATCACCGGCCTGGTGCGAGCGGACTGGGTGATCGCCGAGCCGACCAGGACGCTGGCGCTGGGACACCGTAACCACTGGGCGTATTCGGTCTCGGACCCCGAGTCGGGGGACGTGGTGCTCACGGTCCGCCGTGGCCGCGAGGGCGAGCGCCTCGTCGTGCCGAGGACCGAGTGGCGGTTCGCGGAAGAGACGGAAGCGGGAGTCCGGGAGAGCCTCACCCACATCTATGCGCCCGCCGGCTTCGAGCCGGAGGGGATCTACGAGCTCGTGTACCCGGCGGTCGATCCGCGAGTCGTGGGCCTGGGGCTCGCCGCCATCCGCGACATGATCTCCTACGCCAAGCACGATCCGACGAGCGAGTTCCGGGTTCGCCACGGAATCGGGATCGGGATCTCGCAGACCGGCCGCTTCCTTCGCCACTTCCTCTACCAGGGCTTCAACGTGGACGAGGACGGGAGGAAGGCGTTCGACGGCCTGATGATCCACACGGCGGGCGCCGGCCGGGGCAGCTTCAACCATCGCTTCGGTCAGCCCTCCCGCGATGGGCACCGGTTCTCCGCCTTCTTCTATCCCACGGACCTCTTCCCCTTCAGCGGCCGCACGCAGCGAGACGAGCTCACCGGCCACGAGGACGGGATCCTGGAGGCACTCGCGCCGGAGCACCGGCCGAAGGTCTTCTACACGAACACCGGCTATGAGTACTGGGGCCGCGCCGCCTCGCTCCTGCACACGACGCCGGACGGCCAGGAGGATGCCGAGCCGCTTCCGGAGGAGCGGATCTACCACTTCGCGAGCGCGCAGCATTTCGTGGAGCGCGCCCCGTTTCGCGACTGGCCCCGGCTCACGACGGACGGTGAGGCGGCCGCCTTCAGGGGCAACGACGTGAACTTCCTCCTCAACCTGCGTGCCCTGCTGACCCGTATGATGGGTTGGGCAGGGAAGGCTGAGTCGCCGCCCGAGAGCCGCTACCCGCGGATCGCGGACGGGACCCTGGTGCCGATCGACCAGGTCCGCTTCCCGGCTATCCCCGGCGTCGCCTTTCCGGACGTCATCCACGTCGCATACCGCGCGGACTACGGGCCTGGCTGGCCGGAGGGCGTCGTCACGAAGCAGCCGCCGAAGCTGGGCCGCTCGTTTCCGTCGCTGGCCTCGCAGGTGGACGAGCTGGGGAACGAGATCGGCGGGCTCCGCAACGTGGAGATACGGGTGCCGCTCGCCACGTATGCCCCATGGAGCCTGCGCGTGGGCCTCCCCGGGCCTCGGGACGAGCTGGCCGATTTCCGTGGCACCACCATCCCGCTTCCCCGTGACCCGACGGAGAAAAGCCGGACGGGGGATCCGCGGCCGGCGATCTCGTCTCTGTACTCATCCCGAGAGGCCTATCTGGCGGACGTCGAGGCTTCCGCCCGCCAGTTGGTG
>JAUWDL010000001.1 GCA_030608825.1 Gemmatimonadales bacterium | reverse complement strand
GCCCTTCTCCTCGAGCACCCCCACTATCTCGAACGTGTTGTTGCGAATCCTGATCTGCTGGCCGACGAGCTGCTCGGCGCTCGAGCTTAGGGTCGCGGGAATCGCTCCGCCGAGGACCGCGACCCGGCGCCGTCCCTCGTTCTCCTGATTATCGAAGAAACGGCCCAGCGCGACGGCGTACCCGTTGATCTCCGCGTACCGAGGGCTCGTTCCGACGACGCGCAGGTTCGCGTTCGTGGCGCCGGATTCAACCTGCAGATTGGAACGCATCTCGGGTGCGATGCCTACCACCGAAGGCGCACTCGTGAAGACGGCTTCGGCGTCCTCCGGCGTCAGCTCCGACGTGGCCCCCGACCTCACCCCGTGAAACCAGAGTTGGCCCGGTCTTACCGTGAGGACGTTGGTTCCCAGGCTGGCGATCTGCTGCTGTACGGCCCGCTGGGCTCCCTCACCGAGCGCCACCATGGCGATCACGGCGGAAACGCCGATCACGATACCCAGCATCGTCAGCAGGGAACGGAGCTTGTGGGCACGGATCGCTTGCAGCGCGACGCGCATGGTCTCGAGAACGAGCATCGAAAAGGACCTCCTACCTAGCCGACCGCGGTCAGCGGCGCTGGACGCCGGGCACGCCGGAGCGCGAGCGTATTCGTTGGAGCAGCTCCCGCTGCTGAACCAGGGAAAGCGGCACCTCGAGAACCTCATCGCCTTCCCTGAGACCAGCCAATATCTCCGTGTATTCCCAGCTGCTGAGTCCGATCGTCACCGGCTTCAGGGTCAGTACACCGGCATCATCTTCCATGAACACGAACGCCGGTCGCGGCCGCGTCGGGTTGGCGCGATCGGCTTGTTCCTGCTGCTCTCTGGCCGTCCGCATCAGCTGGAAGATCCGTTGCCGCTCTCCCGGATCCAGGTTTTCGAAGTAGCTCCGGCGCTCCTCATGCGACATCGATCGCAGCTGTTCGAGGACCACATCGTCGCCCTCCGGCTCGTCGCCGCGCTCTTCCCCATCCGTTGGCTCCTCGCTCGCGACCTCGACTCTCTGCTCGAGGAGCGACGGGTCCAGTCCCAACGCCTCCACGAGCTGACGAGCCTCCTCCGGCGTCTTCACGCCGCCGTTGTCGAGCGTGAGAGCCTCCTCCCGACGGCCGATGACGATCTCGACGTCCGAGTTCATGCCGGGCCGGAGCAGGCTCTCATCGTTCACGATCCGGGTCAGCACGGCGAACATCGTCACGCTCTGCTCGACGACCGCCTGCGGCTCGACCTTGAGCACCGTTCCTCGGAACGTTCGGTCCGGGTAGGCCTCCACCGTGATCTCCGCGAGCAGGTTCGTCTCTATGCTCCCGATGTCCGTCTCGTCCACCATCGTGCGTACCTGAACCTCCGAGAGGTCAGCCATGCGCATGAGGAGCGTGCCGCCGGTGACCTCGCGCGTCGAGGTAACGATCTGGCCCGCTTCGATCTCGCGTTCCACCACCGTGCCGTCTATCGGAGACCGCACCACCACGTCGTTGAGCTTGTCCGTCGCGAGCTCCAGGTTTGCCTCGCCCCGGACCAGGCTCGCGCGCGCGTTGGCGTGCTCGAGCAGCTCGGTCTCGAGCTCCTCGGCGGTCACGATGGATGAGTCGTGGAGCGCCTGCGTTCGCGCCAGTCGCCGCTCGGCGATCTGCCAGCGGGCGCGAGCGACCTCGAGGTCCGCCTCCGCCTGGTCGAACTCGTTCCGCACGTCACGCGGATCGATGCGCACCAGAAGTTGCCCCCGCTGGGCGAAATCACCGAGCTCGACCGCGAGCTCCAGGATCTCGCCGGAAGCCTGGGACTTCACATCGATGATTCGGATGGGCTCGATCGTACCGGTCGCCACCACGCTCGACACGAGGCTGCGCACTTCGGCGACCGCGGTCTCGAACTCCGGAACGGACTCGCTGGCGGGGCTCTGGCCGCAGGCGGCGGCGAACACCGCGCTGATCACGAGGGGAATCGGGTTGGGAAAGGAGGCTCTTCTATGCATGGCCGAGGATAGTACCACGTCTTGCGAAAGAGGTTCAACCCGTGAGACCGGCTCCGGGCCCATCCTCACTTAGACAGCGGGTGGTCCCTCGCCATTCCGTCCGCGCCTCCGACCCTCCGCGCCTCCGACCCTCCGCGCTCCGACCGTCCACGCTCCGTGGATCGAGGGACGAAGAAGCCCAGGAAGCTACTGGGCGGTCGCTTCCAGCTCCTGCAACCGGCGGCCGAGGAGAGATTCCAGCGAGGCGACGCCGAGCTGGTACTCGAAGCGGCGGCGGATGAGGTCCACTTGGGCCTGAGAGAGCGCGATCTGGGCCGTCTGGAGGTCCAGGATGGTCGCGAGGCCGAGTCGGTAGCGCTCCGAGCTGACTCGCAGGTCCTCGCGGCTGAGCTCCACGCTCTGCTCCGCCAACTCGGCGGAGGCGGTGGCCACCTGGATCGTGTTGTAGGCGGCGTCCAGGTCCACGATGAGCTGCAGCTCGGCGCCCCTCTGCTCGGAGACGGCGGCGTCGGCGACGGCCTGAGCCCGATACACGTTCGTCTCGCGGTTGAAGCCGTTGAACAGGGGGTAGCTTCCGGTCAGGGCGATGCTCCAGCTGCGGCTCTGGGGTGGGAACTCGGTGTTCGCCCAGGCCCACCCGCCGGCGAAGTTGAGGTTCGGCAGATAGGCTGATTTCGCCGTCGATACCCGAGAAGCCGCGGCCTCCGCCGTCGCTTCGGCACTCACCACCGAGGGGGCGGTCCGGAGTCCGATCCTGTAAGCGTCATCCCGGCTCAGCCCGAGCGGGTCGGCCGCGAGCGTTTCCTCGGGCGAGGGCTCTACCCTCCCGTCGAGGCCGATCGTACGTCCGAGCTGGAAGGTAGCGGCTCGAGAGTCGTTTGCGGCGTTGAGAAGCGCGATCTTGGCGTTGTTCAGGTCCACCTGCGACCGGAGGACGTCCGATCGCGTCGATCGGCCGAGCTCGAGCTGCTGGGTGACGAACTCCAGCTGAAGCTCCTGACGCTCGACCCGGTCCTCTTCCACGGCGACGAGATCGCGGAAGGCGAGCGCGTCGTAGTACGCCTGCTTGACGGCCCGGAGCAGCGAGAACTCGTCCTGTCGGAATCTGGCCTGCTGAGCGCTCAGATCCAGCTGGGCGCTGTTCAACTCGGTGAATTTCCTGAAGCCCTCGAACAGGTTGTAGCGTCCCGTGAGCTGGAAGAAGTAGCTGGTCGCGACGATCCCCTGTCCCGTCTGATCCAGGCGGCCCGTGCTCGAGTTCGCATAGCCGAAGCCCGCGTCGAACGTAGGGAGGAAGTTGCCCCACGCGTCGAGCCGGTTGTACTCGGCGACATCCACGTTCGTCTCGGCGACCCGGAGCTCCGGGTTGAGGGCGTGCGCGATCCTGACGGCCTGGTCGAGAGTCACCTGACGCACCGAATCCGACCCCACGACCGTCACATCCCTATCCTGGCCCGACGCCGGAACGGCCGAAGCCAGAGACACGGCCGCAAACACGGCGGCCACGAACCACTCGCGTTTCATCTCTTCCTCTCCCTCGACTCTCTGACGGACCTGCCAGCCGTATGCTGGACGATGAGGCCCCATCGTGCAAACGTTGCGTTAACGTTTTGCTGCCCGGCGCCGTCCAACGATCGACGGGCCCGTGGGTGCGCCTGGCGGCCCGCGGAACCGTCCAGGTCTTTCTAATGGCTGCGACAGATGCTAGACGAGCGACAAGCGGTCGAGCAAGCACGCCGCGGCCACGAGGCGGCCTGGCGGTATCTTTACGAGGGCCACGCGGGTTTTGTTTTCCGCCTGGCGGTGCGTACGACCGGGGATAGGGCGGCGGCGTTGGATGTCGTGCAAGAGACGTTCGCGAGGGCGGCGGCCGGAATCGGTCGCTTTCGGGGTGAGTCGAGCTTCCGGAGCTGGCTCGCCAGGATCGCCATCAACGAGACGACCAATTGGGTCCGCCGGCGGGCGCGGCGCCGGGAGCTGGCGATCGAGAGGGCCGATCACGTTGCAGCGGGTGACCGGCCCGATGAGGGGGTGGTGCGCCGAGACATGGCCGAGCGCGCTCTGGCCTTCGCGCGCACGCTTCCCCCCCAGCAGCGAGATGCGTTGATCCTCCGCACGACCGAGGGGTTGACGTACGGCGAGATCGCCAGGGCGCTGCGAACGAGCGAGGGATCGGTGAGGGTGAGCTACCACCACGCCATCCGTAAGCTCAGGGAGCATTTCGGAGTGGAACCCGCGGCCGAGAGCCGCGGCCCCGAGCACGACGAGGAGTGCAATGAGCTTGGAGGATCGGAGCGTTAACGAGCTCCACGCCACGGATAGGCTGCCGGAGTACGTGAAGGGCCGGCTTTCCGATGACGAGCGGGCGGACGTCGAGGCCCACCTCGCATCGTGCCCGGCGTGCGGGGAAGAGCTTCAGATCCTGGAGGCACTGCGGGCGGCGCCCGAGCCCCGCCTGGAGCCTGCCGAGGCGGAGCGCCTCTACACGCCTCTTCCGCCGCCCGGCCGGACGGCGTGGAGAGCCGGCGTGTGGCGCGCCGCGGCGGGCATCGCGGTCGTGCTCACGAGCTATGCGGTCTGGCTTGCGAGCCGAACGGACGGAGAGGTCGACGGCAGGTGGTCTGCTGACGAGGCGCTCGCCGGCTGGGAAACAGATCTCGCCGAGCTGCGTCCGGGCGAGATGGATCTGCGAGCCGCGCTTGGGGGGGTCGGTGGGCCGGCCTGGGAGCTCGGGGGCGAGGATTTGAACGGTCTGGACGGATTGGACGTGCCGTCCGAGGAGCTAGAGCTGTGATTCGGTTTCGCTGCGTCGCTTTCCGTGTCCTGGCTGGCTTTCTGGTCCTGGGCGGCTTGCCGGTAGAGGCCGGGCGCGCGCTCGCCCAGGAGGCCGGCCAGGGAGCCAATGCGGCCGAGCTGACGGATCGCTTCTCCGATCGCGTCGCTCAGGCGCTCCATCTCGATGAGAGCCGCGCCGAGCGGCTGAGGTCGACGCTCCAACGAAGCCGGGAGGAGCGACAGGATCTCGCGGCGCGTCGGCGCTCCCTCTTCGGCGATCTCGCCGAGGTGGCCCGAGGCGACAGGGTGGACCAGGAGCGGGTGGCGCAGCTGCTGGACGAGGTGCTGCGAACGCAGGTTCAGGAGGCGGAGATAAACGTAGACGAGCAGCGCCGGCTCTCCGAGTTCATGGCGCCGCTGGAGCGGGCGCGGCTCCTGTGGCTCAGGCAGCGATTCCTTCAGCAGGCTCGACAGCGCGGCCAGGACCTGCGCCGAAACAACCAGATCCCGCGGGACCGCCGGCCGCCTCCCGCTGCCGAGCAGCGGACCGTTCCCGACCGGACACCGCCCCGGCCATAGGCGCGAGCGCGCGACCGATCGCCCGAGACCCTTCTCTGCCGCCGCTCGGAGCTCACGTCTCGACGGCGGGCGGGCTCCAACGGGCGCCATCTCGCGCCGGACGACTTGGAGCCGACGCCCTTCAGCTGTTCACCAAGTCACCACAGCAGTGGGCGGAGCGCGTCCTGACGGCGGACGCCGTCCTCGAGTTCAGTCGCGCGCGCCGCGAGGCCGGGATCGTCGTGGCCGCCTCTCACGACAGCTATCTGATCAATCTCGCCACGCCGGACCGGCTCCTGAGGGACAAGTCCGTGCGAGCTTTCCGAGCCGAGCTCGAGCGCTGCGAGCGATTGGGCCTCGAGTTCCTCGTGACGCACCCCGGCAACGCGACCGCCGGAAGTCGCGAAGCCGCTCTGCGGCAAAACGCGGAGCTGATCGGGCAGGTGGTGCAGGACGTGCCGGGCCGGGTCCGTGTGCTCCTCGAGACGACCGCCGGGAGCGGCTCGTCGCTCGGCTGCCGCTTCGAGGAGATCGCGGCGCTGATCGACGGCCAGCCGCCGGAGGTGCGAGAGCGGCTCGGCGTATGCTTCGACACGGCGCACGTATTTGCAGCCGGCTACGATCTCCGAGGTGACTACGACGCCGTCGTGGAGAGCTTCGATGAGGTGATCGGCCTCGGCCGCCTGGAGCTGATCCACTGCAACGACTCGCTCGGCGCACTGGGGAGCCGCCGTGACCGGCACGCCGACATCGGCTCTGGTGAGCTGGGAGAGGGGGTATTCCGCGACCTGATGCAGGATCCCCGTCTCCGCTCGGTTCCGCGAGTGCTGGAGACGCCGAAGGGTGACGATCCGGTCGCGGCCGACCGACGCAACCTGGCGACACTCCGGCGGCTCGCCGGATCTTGAGCTCTCTGCGCCGCGAGGCTGCGTCCGCTTCCCTCTCCGGCTTGTTCTCCCGCGACCCGACCTTCATCTTCCTCGGACTGATAGATGGAGGTCACAAGGAGAACTCCGATGTCCGAAGACGCCCAACTCTCCGCGCTCCCTGAAACCGCTCTGCCGGAAGGCGGAATGCGGATGGCGGCCGAGACCCTTGTCACCGAGCGATTGCGTGCCCTGAGACATGCCTTGGGCCGTAACGTCGGGCCGCGCGACGTCATCGTTCGCGGAACGAGTCCGGCGTCGCGGAAGCACATGTTCGAGGAGGCGTGCGAGCTATACTGGAACGAGCTGAGCTGGGAGGAGACCACCGATGAGGAGATGATCGGTGATCGTGAGCTCACCGAGATGGTCTTCCCCGGCCTTCTCGCCTTCATGGACGCGCTCCTGCCGAGCGGCGAGAGCGGCGAGCCCGACCGGAAGCGCGAGCACCGGGACGTCGCGCACGATTTCCTGCTCTGGCTCGCGGCGCGGCTCGTCGGCCTTCGCAACGCCAAGATCTCGGGCAACGGTCACCATTCGCGCATCCGTCGCGAGCTGCAGGTCACGGACGAGCTGATCGATTTGATCGCCTATCGTCTCTACTCCTTGACCTCCGATGAGATCGAGGAGATCCAGATCCTCTGACTCCCCGGCGCACCGACGCAGACACCATCAAAACCGAGCGTGCCGAAACGTGAAGTCGATCGTTTGCATCAAGCGTGTACCCGACAGCGAAGCCCGAATCCGAGTCGCCGGAGACGGCATGGGCATCGATCCGTCCGGTGTGAAGTACGTCATGAATCCGTTCGACGAGATTGCCCTCGAGGAGGCGATCCGGCTCAAGGAGGAGGCGGGCGACGGCCTCGTGACGGTACTCTCGGTCGGACCGGAGGAGTCGAAGGAGATCCTGCGCACCGCCCTCGCCATGGGGGCGGACGAAGCCGTGCTGCTCGCCTCGCCGGAATCGGCGGACGGGCTCGTGATCGCACGGGCTCTGGCGGAGGAGATCGGCGGCCGGGAGTACGACCTGATCCTCTTCGGCAAGCAGGCGATCGACGATGACAACATGCAGGTCCCGGCCATGGTTGCGGAGCTGATGGGATTGCCGTGCGCCAGCGTCGTCGTGGAGCTCCAGATCGAGGGGCGGCATGTGGTGGCACATCGGGAGATCGAGGGCGGGCACGAGATCGTCGAGTTCGACCTCCCGGCGGTCGTCGGTGCCCAGAAGGGGCTGAACGAGCCGCGGTATCCCAGCTTGAAGGGCATCATGGCCGCGAAGAAAAAGCCCCTCGACGTGAAGGAAATCGGCTTTACCGAGCCCAAGGTCCGGATCGTGGCGCTGCAGGAGCCGCCGTCGAGGGCCGGGGGGGAGATCGTCGGCCAAGGCCCGGAAGCGGTGCCGGAGCTGGTGCGCCGACTCCGCGATCGGGCACTCGTCTGAGATCGGGTTCCAGTTAGGGTGATATAGGATGGCAAGAGTACTCGTTTACGCCGAAGCTCGGGACGGCGAGCTCCGCCCGGTGGCTTCCGAAGCGGTGACGGCGGGGGGAGATCTGGCCGAACAGCTCGGCGGATCGGTGGACGTATTCCTGCTCGGCCCGCCCGGAATGGCGCAGCGGGCCGCCGACCTGGGGCGATACGGGGCCGATCGAATCTTCGTGGCCGAAGATCCAGCGTTCTCCAGCTACGCGGCGGACGCTGGGGTGCGATTCTGCGAATATCTGGTCGGGCGGGAGGCTTACGACGCCGTGATCTTTCCCGCCTCGGCCCAGGGCAAGGACCTCGCCCCGAGGACGGCCGCGCGGCTCGACCGCGGGTTGGCGACGGAAGTGGTCTCCGTGGGCGTCGACGGCGGTCGGCCGGTGGCGACCCGACCGATGTTCGCCGGCAAGGCGGTCGCCACCGTCGCGTTCGCGGAGCTGCCGGCGTTGATCAGCGTCCGTCCGAACGTCTTTCGACCCAGGGAGCGTCCCGCCGACGGGTCCGTCCAGGTCGTGGAGATCGCCAGCGAGCCCGCGGCTCAGCGCGTGACCGGGATCGAGACCGGGGATCGGGAAGCCCTGGATGTCTCCGAAGCGAACATCGTTGTCTCCGGCGGCCGAGGCATGAAGGATCCAGAGAACTGGTCGGTCCTGGAGGACCTCGTAGAGGCGCTCGGCGACGATGCGACGCTGGGGGCCAGTCGCGCGGTCGTGGATGCGGGCTGGCGCCCGCACTCCGAGCAGGTCGGACAGACGGGGAAGGTGGTCTCGCCCAGTTTGTACTTCGCCGTCGGAATCAGCGGTGCGATCCAGCATCTGGCCGGCATGAGGACCGCGAAGACGATCGTGGCGATCAACCGTGACGCCGACGCTCCGATCTTCAGCGTCGCGGACTACGGCCTCGTCGGCGACCTGTTCGAGGTCGTTCCCGCGCTGGCGGCCGAGCTCCGCCGGGTCCGCGCCGGGGGATGACGACCCGCCGCCGCGACCTCGACGGCGCTCGCAGCGTGGCCCACTAGAGCCTCTCGACGACCTGCTGCGATGAGCAGGATGAGCCTGCTGGAGGTCCTGGAACCGCTCCGCCGCTGGAGCCGGGAGGGGGTGCCAGCCGGTCTCGCGACGCTCGTCCGAGCTCAGAGATCCGCCCCCCGCCGGCCTGGTGCGCGCTTCGCCGTGAACGACGCCGGCGAGCTGGCGGGCTCGGTTTCGAGCGGCTGCGTCGAGGGGGATCTCCACGAGCACCTGCGGCAGATTCTGGCCGGAGGGCGCCCCCGCCTGCTGAGCTACGGCATCACCGACGAGATGGCGGCAGAGGTCGGCCTCGCCTGCGGCGGCGAGATCGAGGTGTTTGCCGACAGGTACGTCGCCGACGATCCGACCTGGGCGGCCTTGCGGGAGGCGATAGAGCGCTCCCGTCCGGCGATCCTGATGACCGGCATATCCGGACGGCTGGAGGGTCGCCGCCTGCTGGCCGTCGAGGGTGACGAACCGGTCGGGTCCCTCGAATCCGACGAGAGGGATGCACGCCATATCGAGCGCGCCAGGCCTCTGCTCGACTCCGGATCAACGGATCTGCTCGAGATCGTCGACGGAGGGGAATCGTCCGCCGTCTTCGTGGAGCCGGTGCTCCCGCCGCCGCGACTGGCGATCGTGGGAGCCTCTCCCGTCGCCGTTTCTCTCTGCCACCTTGCGGCCTTCGTGGGCTTCGAGGTGTTCGTGATCGATCCACGCCGCGCTTTTCTCTCGCCGGAGGCTTTCCCCGACGCGGCTCGTATCCTCGAGGCGTGGCCCGATGAGGGCCTCGAGGAGGTGGGGCTGGACCGATTCGCGAGCGTCGTCGTGCTGGCTCACGACCGCAAGCTCGATCTGCCCGCGCTCGAGGCCGCCTTGCGCGCCGGATGCCGCTTCGTCGGCCAGATCGGCGGGAAGCGGACCCAGCGGCTCCGTCGGGAGGCACTGGCCGATCTGGGCATCGAAGAGTCCCAGATCGCACGGGTCCGCGGGCCGGTGGGTCTCGATATCGGATCGGATACTCCCGAAGAGATCGCACTCGCCATCCTGGCCGAGGTCGTCGCGGTTCAACACGGTCGAGCGTGAGCGACCGAGGCCTCATCGCCGGTCTCGTGCTGGCGGCTGGAGCCTCCGTCCGGCATCGGGGCAGCTTGAAGCTCCTTCTTCCCTTCGACGGCATCACGGTCGTCGGCGCGTCGGTGCGCGCCCCGGTAACGGCCGGTCTCCGGCCGATCGTGGTCGTGGTCGGTCATCGGGCGGAGGAAGTTCGCGCGGCCGTGGGCGAGGAGGAGGTCGAGTTCGTCGAGAACCCGCGTTACGGGGAGGGAGTTGCCGGTTCGTTGTCGGCCGGGATCCACCATCTCGCAGCCGATTCCGATGTAGCAGCCGCTGCAATCCTCCTCGGCGACGAGCCAGGGGTTTCGCCCGCCGTTATCCGCGATGTCGCCGAAGCGTGGCGTGGCGCCGGAGCGCCCGTCGCGCGGGCTGTTTATCGCGACCGCCCGGGACACCCCGTCATCGTGGATCGCTCGCTCTTCGCCCTGCTGCAGGGGGCCGAGGGTGACCGCGGGCTCAGCGCGATTCTCGATCGACGGGGACTCGGCTTCCTGCCGGTCCACGTCGACCTGAAGGCTCCGGTGGACATTGACACGCCCGCGGACTACCGACGCGCGATCCGGGACCGAGGCGAGGATGAGCGAAGAGGTAGGGAATGAGGGCCTGTTGAGGGAGCTACGGTTGGGGATCGCGGTAGCGGTGGTGTTCGTGGCCAGCGGGTCCGGCTGCCGACCGGTGGCCGGCGAGAGCGATGCGGTGGACGTGACGTATGCCGCGTCGCTCACGGCGACGATGGCGGAGCTCGAGCAGGCGTTCCGTGAAAGGAGCGGGCGGGCCGCGCGCGGCGACCCGAGGGGCTCCGTAGCCGGCGCCCACCTCATCCGCGAGGGCGTGTGGCGCCGTGACGTGTACATCACGGCCGATCCCGCCACCCTACGGCTGCTCGGTCCCCATGACCCGGGCTGGGCCGTGGTCTTCGCACGAAGCGAGATCGTCATCGCCTACTCGTCGGAGAGCCGCTTCGCGTCGGCACTGGACAGCGCGGGGCGCGGGGAGCTGGCCTGGCAGGAGGTGGTGCTTCGCGATGGTTTCCGGCTCGGCCGCACCGATCCCGACCTGGATCCCAAGGGCTACCGCGCGCTCTTCGCCTTTCGGCTCGCCGAGCAGCACTACCGGCTTCCGGGGCTGGCGGACAGCCTTCTGGCCGGGCCGGCCGGTAGGGAGAGCGTCTTTCCCGAAGAGCATCTGAGCGCCCGGGTTCAGACGGGAAGCCTGGACGCCGGTGTCTTCTACCTGGCAGAAGCGAGGGCGCACGGCCTGAGTGCCATTCGTCTGCCGCGGATGCTCGGGCAAGGAGATCCGCGTGACACGGAAGCCCTGGGCAGACTGCGGCATCGGACCGCTGAAGGACGTGATTTTCGAGGCGCCCCCATTGCCTACGCCGCTACGGTACCGCTCAACGCACGCGACTCAGAGGCAGGGGGCGATTACATCGCGTTCCTGATCGGCGATGATGCAGGGGTGATCTTAACGAAGGACGGATTCGTGCCGGAGAGCCGGCCCCTCGGAGATCGGGAGCGGATGCCGAGATCGCTCTCGGTCCGCCTCAGCCGCCAGGCCGCTAAACCGCTGCGGGGGGGGCGTTCCGACGGAACGCCTCGAGACTCTGGCGTGCTCCCTGGATCTCCTCCTCGGTGAAGAGCCCGGCTTTCTGAGCTTCAAGGAGGTCGTCCAGCTGTGCCTCCGTTATGTAATCCAGCTCGACCGCGATCTCGCCGAAGCGTTTCTTGGGAAACTTGCGCTGCTCTTCCAGCACTCGGGCGACCTGTGCCGGATCGAGGGCGCGGCGAATGATCGCCACGGTCCCGAGAGCGAACTTTCTCGGAATCGGTATTTCGGAAGCCCCCTTCACGTCGGAAGCCCCCTTCTGGGCCACGAAATCCGGCATCGTCACCTCACTGTCGGCCGGCAGAAACTCCGGTCCATCTCCTGATCTCGATCCCTGGACCATCCAGGCCGAGTCCTCCGTTGCGGGGTTCTGTCGCGACGGTATCGAAGGCTCGCCGATCTCGCGCACGAATCCCGATTCTCTCGAGAAGAACACAGGTCCGTCGTCTCTCTCGAGCTCCGTCGCATCGCTCGCCTGGACGACCACATTGCTCGCCTGGGCGACCACATCGAGCGGACGGCGGGCCGAGCTCTTCGGCCTCTCTCCCGACCGCGCCACCTCCAGTTTGGCGGGATCAGCCCCGGCTGCACCGGACGAGCGGGATCCGCGGCCGGTCGTTGCGCCGTCACGGGTCAGGGCACGCAGGCTGAGGAGGTGAAGGATGTACAGGCCGAGGATCGCTACCGCGATGGTGATCATGCTGTCCTTACGCACCAGGGCGACGACGCCGACGATGACCGTGACGCCTGCGAATACCAGGGAGTAGGGTCCGCTGTACGTAGCTCTTTTTTGCATACCGCTATCCGGACCGTCCACGTGCCACGCCCCACGCCCGCTCCGGGGAGACGGCAAAACCCGCATTATGCCGCCGTTGCCGCCCCGAAATCGGGTGCGAAGGGCTCGATCAGGGAGTGGAAGGCAGCAAGCGGTGTGCCTAATCCTGTACGGGGTCCATGCGGCACCTACAAGGAGCCTGGAAGTCGGCGGCGTTGAGTGGTATTCGGCTAGATCGCGGGGCGTTCCGAGGGAGGTTCGCGGCCCGACCAGATCTTCCATCGGTGCACGGTCTCGTCGCCGCTCGTTACCCAGTAACTATCGAAGTTGTATGCGGTTAGACAGGAATGATTCGGGAGCAGGCGCAAGCGTGTCCCGAGCGGATAGCGTGCGTTGACGATTCCGTGCTCCTGAGAGAGGGAGACGACCCTCGACCCCGTCGCCAGTCGGCCCTGAGCGTAGTCCTCATAGATCTCGCCCATGCTCGGCGGGGCCGCTTCCGGGCCCGGATCCTTGGAAAGCGCGAGAGCTCCCGCATCGACGACGGAGTGAGCTGCGTTCGGTTGCGAGGAAACCACGCTCGTGAGCACGGTTAGCGCGGGATCTCGGTACGAACAGGACCCGAGCCACCCCTGATCTCGGTCGTAGAAGGCGTAGTTGCCCGGCCGGATCTCCGTAACACCCATCAAATCACTCACTTGTGACATCGCAGGCGTGGATCCGACGCTCACTCCCGAGACCTCGATCCCCGCATCCCGCAAGCGCCCGGCGAGGGTGCACATGATCGTCCGCTCGTGCTCGGCTATGACCCCGATCTCGGCCGGAGAGCCTGCGTCGTAAGCCTGTCCGGAGTGCGACAGCAGACCCGCAAACTCCAATTCCGTAGCGGCTTGCAATGCCAGAGCGATCTCCTCGGCAAGCGGGCCCTCCGGATCCACCCCGGCCCGGTGATAGCCGCAGTCCACCTTGATCCAGACCGGAGCCCTGATGCCCTCGTTGACGAGCCACTCCGGGGCCTCGAGGGAATCCACAAGGACGCCGAGCCGTATCGTGTCGCACAGCTCCGCCAGCTCGCCCATCCGGCTGGGGTTCAGCGGGAACGCCCACGTTTGATCGGAAAACCCGTGGCTGGCGAAGACGGCCGCCTCGTACAGCGTCGACACCGTGATTCCCGAAGCTCCCAGCGCCTGCTGCCGCTCGGCGATTTCCACGCACTGGTGGGTCTTGATGTGGGGGCGAAGGGCGACGCCGAGCGAGCGGGCTCGCTCCGCCATCCGCCGGAGATTCGACTCCAGCCGATCGAGGTCCAGCAACAACGCGGGCGTGGGCAGGTCTTTGATGCGCACCTGGTCGACTCCGGCAGAAGGTACCGAAGGTAGGTTGGTCGGCCGGCCTGCAGTTCGCAATCGCGGGCTCGCACCTCTTCCGGCGAGCGAGGGTGGCTGGCGAGGCGCTCGAGCGGCATCCTCAGGGCATGGCGGAGAAACCGGCTCGTCGAGCGCCCGGGTGGATCACGCTGCAGGCGACGTTCGCCGTGCTGGCGGGCGCGCTTCTCATGGCGTTCCTGCTTCCGATGCTCGCCTTTCTGCCCGACGTGGACGGAGGGGAGTTGGTGCGGCAGGTGGAGAGGGCGGGACTGGCCAGGTCTCTCGTCGTTTCGGGGGCGAGCGCGACGCTCGCTACCCTCCTCGCTGCGCTCGGCGGCGTGCCGCTCGGGTACCTGCTGGCGCGCGATCGGGTCCGGTTCCCCTGGCTGGTGCGAACGCTGGTGCTCATCCCGCTCGTTCTGCCTCCGGTGGCGGCCGGTGTGCTCCTGCTGAACGTCTACGGCCCGGGCGGTCTGGTCGGCGGGATCCTCGAGAGCGCGGGCTGGACCCTGGTCAACGCGATCGGCGGCATCGTCGTCGCTCAGGTGTTCATCACCGCGCCCTTCGTCGTTCTGACGGCCGAGGCGGCGTTCCGTGCCGTCGATCCACGGTTGGAGGCGGTGGGTGCCACGCTGGGCAGGACGCACGGCGAGATCTTCCGCAGGATCTCCTTGCCGCTCGCGCGCTATGGGCTCCTCGCCGGTCTCGCGCTGGCCTGGATGCGCGCCGCCGGCGAGTTCGGGGCGACCGTCGTTCTGGCCTACCATCCGAGATCTCTTCCCGTTCACCTGTGGGTGGAGCTCACGGGACGGGGGCTCCGTGCCGCTCTTCCGGTCGCCCTCGTGGCGCTGGTGCTGGCGGCCGCGATCCTGCTGCTGGCGCAGCGCTTCGAGGCGCAGACGCGAAACGGTCGAAACGTCGCGCGGCTCAGGGGCCCGGCACGAGACGCGCCCGGCGGTGCCGGAACGGCGACGGACGTCGCTCCCGAGGCTCGGCACGCCGAAGGTCCGCTGATCGAGGCACGGTTCTCCCTCCGGCTGGGTGATTTTCTTCTCGCGGCCGATCTGGACGCGCACCAGGAGATCCTCTCCCTCTTCGGACCGTCGGGTGCCGGCAAGAGCACCCTTCTGAGGGTGGTCGCCGGACTGCTCGATCCCGACGCGGGTCGATTGAGCCTGGCCGGCGCCACGGTCTTCGGGGAAGGGAAGTCGGTGCCACCGGAGGAGCGGCCCGTGGGTCTCGTCTTCCAGGAGCCCAGCCTGTTCCCCCATCTCTCGGTCGGGGAGAACGTGTTGTTCGCTGGGGACGGACCTGACGCGGCCAGCCGCTTCCAGCGGCTTCTCGAGGTGTCCAGGCTGGAGGGTCTCGAGGATCGATACCCGAGCGAGCTCTCAGGTGGTCAGCAGCAACGCGTGGCCTTGGCTCGTGCGCTCATGCAGCAACCGCGCATCCTCCTGCTGGACGAGCCCTTCTCCTCCCTGGACACCAACATGCGGGAGCGTCTTCACGAAGACGTGAAGCGGATACAGGCGGCCTTCGGCCTCTGCGTCGTGTACGTCACGCACGAGCTGCGTGACGCGTGCGCGATGGGGGATCGGATGGCCGTGATCGGTGATGGCCGCATCGAGCAGGTGGGCGATCCTCTGGCGGTCATTCGCCATCCGGCGACGTTCGATGTCGCGCGCTTCGTCGGCGTAAGGAACCTGTTCGAGGGTACCGTACGCGAAGTGGCGGCGGGACGGGCCGTGGTCGAGACAGGAGACCTGGTTCTGGAGGCCGCCTGGCGAGCGGAGGTCGAGACTCCAGGCCCGGTGTGGATCTGTGTCCGGCCCGAGGATTTCATCGTCTCCAGGGCACCTTCGGAGGAGGGAGAGCGTGCGGGTAACTCGGTCGTGGCCACGTTGCGTTCTCGACAGCTCCGCGGCCCGACGTTCACTTTGGTGGCGGAGGCACGCGGATCCTCCCAGGAACTCCGAATGGAGATCGAGCTACCAGTGCGCACCTACGAGAAGCTCGATCTGACGGTGGGTGAGGAGGTTGTGGTGACGGTGCCGCCGGAGGCGGTCCACCTGATCCCGTTCGGATCCCGGCAGGCGGGCCCGGCAGCGGGCCCTGGGTGTGACGACGACCCCACCCAGGTCGTCTTAACGGCGGAACGGAGAGTTAGATAGACCGACAGGGCGAGGAGCGCGCGTTTGGTCGCGAGCAGCGTTCCGAAGGGAGCTTCGCGGGACGGTCCGAGGCACGGTCACCGGGCGACGCTGAGGTCGTCAGGGCGGTGTTAGACGGCCGCCAGGATCAATACGGCGTTCTCGTGCGCCGTTATCAGGACGTGCTCTTTCGGTACGCCGAGCGCATGACGGGACGGCCCGACGAAGCGGAAGACATCGTGCAGCTGACCTTCGTGCGCGGCTACCGGAGTCTCGCGAGTTGCCGAGACCCGGATCGCGTCGGCGGCTGGCTGTTCCGGATCGCCGCGAACCTGTGCAAGGACCAGGTGAAGGGTCGACGCCGGCGGGAGCAGCCGCTGGACGAGGTACGCGAGCTTCGGGTGGATGAGCCCGGCCCACTCGCCGTGGCGGAGCAGGACGAGATCCGGCGGCGCATCGACGGAGCGCTCGAGCGGCTTCCCGCCGATCAGAGAGAGGCGTTTGTGCTCAAGCATGTAGAAGGTTGGTCCTATCAGGAGATGTCGGAACAGCTCGAGGTCTCGGTACCGGCGCTGAAGATGCGCGTGCACCGGGCTCGTGAGGAGCTGCAACGTCTCCTGGAGAGCTACTATGCCCAAACCCAATGAACCCAATCAGCCGCGGACCCCGTGGTCGGCGGCGACGAGGCGTGTCGTGAACGAGATGAGATCACCAGAGATGCACGAGGATGTCCAGCGCTATCTGGATGGCGAGCTGACGGTCGAAGAGCTCCCGGATCGGCTGCGGGCCGAAGCGACCGCTTGGGAGGCGCTGCTCGAAGACGTGCGGATGACCGCAGTCTCCGGGGCTCCGGCGTGGCTCGAGCCACGGGTGCTGAAGGCCGTGGAGGCCGCGAGCGTCCCGGCGTGGCGACGAGGCCTCAGGTGGCTCATGCAGCCGCGGACTATCCGGGTGGCGCCGGCGCCGGCTTTCGCGGCTATGGCCGTGCTTGCGCTGGCCATCGCCCTCCCGTGGACCGGCGGGCTCTCGAGCTCCCCGGACGACGATACCGTGTATGTGCAGCTCTTCCTGGAGGCGCCTTCGGCCTCCTCGGTCGCGATCGCCGGTGATTTCAACAGCTGGGCCCCGTTGGAGCTGGAAGACGCGGACGGTGATGGCGTCTGGTCGGCCCGGCTGGCGGTCAATCCCGGCGTCTACGAGTATATGTTCGTGCTCGATGGCTCTCGGTGGGTGACCGATCCGCACGCCGAGCGGTACTCCGATGATGGGTTCGGGAATCGCAACGCCGTGCTGGCCATTCTCCCCGAGGGCGGCCGCACCTGAGCTTGGAGTGCTGGCGATGAGTACCTGTTCGAAGGAGGCCCCGTCCCGTGGGGCCCGAAGAAACGGGCGGCCTCGGTCGCGTCATGGGTTCGGCGCGCTCGGCGCCATCCTCTTCCTTCTGGCGCTACCCGCACCGCTTCGCCCACAGGGGCCCGATCTGGATGAGATCCTGTCCGCGTATCCAGCGGCCGAGGCGGCTCGCCTGGAGGCGTTCATCACGCAGCCGCGCTGGGATGGGTTCCCGACCGAGCTGCTCTTGGAGCATACCGCGGAAGGGGCGGTGAAGGGTGTGAGGGCCGATCGTCTGCTGGCGGCGCTCGATGAGTACGCCGAGAGAATCGACCGGGCCCACAAGATCCTGGGCAAGCGGGCGAGCACCACCTCGCTCGAGGCGACGGCGGACGTTCTGGGCCGCGGCGTTCCGGAAGTCGTGGTACGCACCGTGGCGGCTGTGAACCCGAGAGACGACCACCTGACCGCCTCGATG